>NZ_JBHZCN010000175.1:0-12102 GCF_042755465.1 Kitasatospora sp. NPDC059160
GGCCTCGTACTGGACGTACTTGGGCGATTCGGGCGTGCGTCCAGGCGGGATGCCCGGCGTCGCGCGCCTGGCAAGATCCGCCGGACAGGCCCTAACCGGCCAGCTCCCGCAGCCGGGCCCGGCTCCGCGCCGCCAACTCCGGGTCGTCCAGTTCCTCGGCGAGGGCGAGCAGCAGGGTGTGCGCCTGGGCCTCCTTCGGGTACGCCTTGCGTTCCTCGGCCCGCCGCACGCAGTCGCCCGCGTCCGCGACGGCCAGGTCGAGCCGGCCGAGCGCGCGGTGGGCCCGGGCGCGGACCAGCGGCAGCTTCATCAGCATGTCCCGGTCGTCCGTGTCCACGGCCCGGGCACCGGCCTCCGCGAGCACGGCCAGCGCCTCCTCCGGGCGGCCGTCGGCGATCAGGGCCTGCGCCAGGTTGTAGCTCTGCACGATCTCGCCGTGGGCATCGCCCCGGTTCTCCTCCAGCGCCAGCGTGAACCGCTCGACGGCGTCACCGGGCCGGCCGTCGGCCAGGCACAGCAGGCCGTCCGTCTCGTACAGCACGCCCACCACCTGGCGGTTGGCCACCAGCGGCACCTGCTCGGTGGCGAGCGCCAACTGCTCGGCGGCGAGCCGGAAGTCCTGGCGCTCGTAATGCGCCCGGGCCAACTGGTTGTGCATCCGGACCACCGCGTCCGGGTTGTTGGCCCACCGGGCCGACTCGATGCCGGTCCGGTGGGTGGCGATCCAGTCCTCGTAGAGCTTCCGACCGTGGTAGAGCGGCCACAGCGACTCGCACAGCCACCACGCCTCGTCGTGCCACTGCTGGTCGGCCGCGGCCTTCACCACCGCTCGCAGGTTCGCCCGTTCCGCGTGCAGCCACTCCAGCGCGTCCGCTCCGGACCGGAAGCCGGGCAGGGCGTCGCCGGTCGGGTCCTGCAACCGGAGCCGCGGCCCGGTCGCCCGGTCGGCCACCGACGCCCTGCCCCGGTAGTACGCCACCGCCCGCGCCAACAGCTCGGTGCGGTCGGGCAGTTCACGGGCGCAGAGGTAGGCGTGGGTGCGCACCACCTCGTGGACCTGGAAGCGGTCGTCCACCCCCTGGTCGACGACCACGTCCAGGAGGTGGACGGCACACAGCTCGTCCAGGGCGTCCTCCGCCCGTTCGATGCCCACCGCGGCCGCCAGTTCGGCCGACACGAACGGGCCCGGGTGCACACCGATCAGGTGGTAGAGCGCCCGCCCCTGCGGCGAGAGCCGCTCGTACACCGGGTCGTACGTTCCCCGCAGGTTCCCCTCGTCGTTGTCCAGCACCGCCAACCTGCCCTCCTGGTGCGACAGTTCGGCGATCACCTGACCCACCGACAGCCGGCCCCGGCGCAGCAGCTGGCTGCCGACCGCGTTCAGCGCGATCGGCAGCCCGTCGCAACGCTCCACCAGCGCCGCCACCTCGTCGTCGGTGCCGCGCTCGGCGCTCAGCCAGCCCCGCACCAGCGCGGCCGCGGCCGTCGCGCCCAGGCGGTCCAGCTGCCGCACCTCGGCACCGTCCATCCGCAACGCGTCCAGCCGCCGCCGACTCGCCACCACCACCATCCCGCTGGAGGGCAGCAGGGCGCGCACCTCGGCGGCGTGCTCGGCGTTGTCCAGGAGGACCAGGCAGCGCTGCTCGGCGGTCACCGTCCGGAACTCCCCGAAGCGCTCCGCCTCCGCGTCCGGCGGGCGGACTCCGAGAGCGCGGAGGAAGCCCTCCAGCACCCCGGCCAGATCCACCGCCGAGCGGTGCCGGTAGGCCTTGAGATCCGCGTAGAGCACACCCCCCGGGAAGCGCTCCGCCTGCTCCATCGCGAACTTGGCCACCAGCTCGGTCTTGCCGACGCCGCCCAGGCCGGTGAACACCACGATGGCCGGTCCGCCCCGCTCGGCCTCGCCCGAAGCGGCGGTGAGCGCGGCGAGTTCGCGCTCCCGGTTGACGAAGCTCTTCCGCGGCGGCCTGACCTGGTACGGGACTCGGTGCTTCGGGGGCAGCTGGACCGTGACGTTCCCGCCCTGGACCACGTTGCCGTGCACCACCGTGCCCGACAAGCTGTTGGACACCTCGTAGCCGTCCACCCGCGCGCTCCCTCCGACCAGCCCGGGCCCAGCCTACGGCGTCGGGTGGTCCCTGGCGCCTGAATCCTCCTCAGGCCGCCTGGCAGGTCGGGCACCAGAACAGGTTGCGCGCCGCGTGCGCCTCCGTCCGCACCTCCGTGCCGCAGACCAGGCAGGGCATCGCGGCGCGGCGGTAGACGTAGACCTCGCCGCCGTGGTCGTCGACCCGGGGTGGGCGGCCCATCGCCTCGGGGGTGTGTTCGGGGCGCACGGTGTCGATCCGGCCGGCGGCGGCGCCCTGGTGCATCAGGTCGACCAGGTCGGCCCAGATCGCGTCCCACTCGCGGCGGGTGAGGTCGCGGCCGGCCCGGTGCGGGGCGATGTGGTGGCGGAACAGCACCTCGGCGCGGTACACGTTGCCGACCCCGGCCAGCACCTTCTGGTCCATCAGCAGCGCTGCGACGGTCGTGCGGCTGCCCGATATCCGGCGCCAGGCGGCCTCCGGGTCGGCGTCGGCGCGCAGCGGGTCGGGGCCGAGGCGGGCGGCGACGGCGGCCTTCTCGGCCCCGGTGACCAGCGCGCAGGTGTTGGGGCCGCGCAGGTCGGCGTAGCCGTCGTCGTTGGCCAGCCGCAGGCGGATCAGCCCCACCGGCTCGGGCGCCGGGCCGGTGCCGAAGGTGAAGCCGCCGTAGAGCCCGAGATGGATGTGCACCCAGCCGCTCTCCTCGAAGCCGAGGAAGAGGTGCTTGCCGGTGGCCTCCGCGCCGATGAGCAGCTGCCCGTCGAGCGCCTTGGCCTCGTCGGCGAAGCGGCCCTGCGGGCTGGAGACCTGCACCGGGCGGCCGCCGAAGGCCTTCCGGTTCTGGCCGGCGAGGCGGTGGATGATGTGGCCTTCCGGCACGGACGTCAGCTCCCCGGGTGGTTCTGGCAGGACCCGTCCATCATCTCAGCCGCCCCCGGCCGCGCCCGAACCCCGTGGTCAGCGGACCGGCATGCCCATCAGCCGGGCCAGGATGACCCGGTCCAGCTCGGCGGCCGTACCGGCGACGTCCAGGTACGAGTTGTCGATGATCGGCAGTCCGGAGTTGTACCAGCCGGCCATCCGCCCGTGGATGCGCGCGACCTCCTCGTCACCGAGCCGCCTGGTGCCGCCGCGGCGGGCGTTGCGGCGCAGCACCGAGTCCAGGCTGGGCAGCAGCACCACCGGGATCATGCCCGGGCCGATGTGCCGCTTCCAGCCGCCGAGGCCGATCGCCGGGCGGTCCGGGAAGACGGCGTCGTCGATGATGCAGGAGATGCCGTTGGCCAGGTAGTTGCGGCAGGCGAATCCGCAGGTCCGGCGGGCCAGCCGGTACTGGGCCTCGGAGGCGTTGTTCCAGCCGGCCTGCGGGTTGGCGAAGCCGGACTGCACCCACTCGCGGACGTCGTCCAGGCTGATGTGCGCGGTCGGGGTGCCCCGGCGCTCGGCCCAGTACCGGGCGACGGTGGTCTTGCCCGCCCCGGCCGGGCCGATCAGCAGGACGGCGATGGGGCCGGCGGGCGTGTGGCGCTGCGAGGGGTGGGCGGGGAGCTGGACGGGCGTGCCGGCGGGCAGCACGAAGTGCCCGGTGCCGCCGGCCGGGAGGGGCACGGGCGGCGGTGCCGCGGCGGGGACGGACACGGGGTTCGGCGCCGCCACCGGGTTCGGCACCGGCACCGGCACGGGGTTCGGGACGGGGGCCGGAACCGTGACGGACACCGCGGCGGGCGGCGGCGACGGAGGCGGCGAAGGCGTGACGGCGGGCGCGGCGACCGGGGCCGGAACGACCGGCGGGGACACCCCCGCACCGCCCACCGGCGGCACCGGCGGAGCGGCGGGACGTGGCGGGACCTCCCCGCCTCCGGCGTACTGCGTCACGGCACCTCCCGACACCTCTCAGCGGGGACATTACACGGCGGCCCGGCAGCGGGCACAGTCCGCCGCCGGGCCGCCGAACGCGCCCTGCTCGCCCGGCCACGGGCGGTTTCGGCCCAGGTCGGCTCGTGGTCGACCCGTGGTCGACCCGTGGTCGACCGGCGTCAACTCGGGTCAACCGTCGGCCAACTCGCGCCCGTCACAAGGTCAACTCGCGTCGAATCCGGTCGGTTCCCGTCACAGCCGTTCAGCGACCGTCGACGGCACCCGAAACCCGCGCCCCAAGGCCCCGCCGCCCCGCTCCTCAGCGCGCGGCGAGCTGCTCCGCCAGCGCCCGCAGCGCCAGCTCGTACGACCCGATCCCGAAACCCGCGATGGTGCCGGAGGCCACCGCCGCGATCACCGAGTTGTGCCGGAAGGTCTCCCGCGCGTACGGGTTGGAGATGTGCACCTCGATCAGCGGCGCGGTGCGCTGCGCCGCGGCGTCCCGCATCGCGTACGAGTAGTGGGTGAACGCGCCCGGGTTGATCACCACGGGCACCTGCCCGTCGGCCGCCTCGTGCAGCCACTCCACCATCTGCTGCTCGGAGTTGGTCTCGTGCACCTCGACCTCGAAGCCGAACTCCTTGCCCAGCGCGGTGCAGCGCTCGACCAGCCCAGCGTACGAGGTGGCCCCGTAGACGTCCGGCTCCCGGCTGCCCAGCCGGCCCAGGTTGGGGCCGTTGAGCACCATCACCCGGGTCACGCCGAGACCTCCGCGTACGCGGCGACCAGCAGCGACGGGTCGGGGCCCTCCAGCACGGAGGTCTTGCCGAGGCCGTCCAGGACGATGAAGCGGATCAGGTCGCCGCGCGACTTCTTGTCGATCTTCATCGCGTCCAGCAGCTTGGGCCAGGCGTCCGCCCGGTACGTCAGCGGCAGGCCGACCGAGGCCAGCACGGTGCGGTGGCGGTCGGCCGTCTCGTCGTCCAACCGGCCCGCCAGGCGGCCGAGTTCGGCGGCGAAGACCATGCCGATGGAGATCGCCGCGCCGTGCCGCCACTTGTAGCGCTCGTTGCGCTCGATGGCATGGCCGAGGGTGTGGCCGTAGTTGAGGATCTCGCGCCGGCCGGACTCCTTGAGGTCCCCGGAGACGACGTCGGCCTTGACCTGGATGGCCCGGCGGATCAGCTCGACGGTGTGCGGGCCGGCCGGCGTCCTGGCGCCCTCCGGGTCCGCCTCGATCAGGTCGAGGATGGCCGGGTCGGCGATGAAGCCGCACTTGATGACCTCGGCGAGGCCGGAGACGTAGTCGTGCTTGGGCACGGTCTCCAGGGTGCCGAGGTCGGCCAGCACGCCCACCGGCGGGTGGAAGGCGCCGACCATGTTCTTGCCCTCGGCGATGTTGATGCCGGTCTTGCCGCCGACGGCCGCGTCGACCATGCCGAGCAGCGTGGTGGGCATGGAGATCCAGCGCACCCCGCGCAGCCAGGTGGCCGCGACGAAGCCGGCCAGGTCGGTGGTGGCCCCGCCGCCGAGGCCGACCACGACGTCGCTGCGGGTGAAGCCGGTCTGGCCGAGCACCGACCAGCAGTACGCGGCGACCTCGGCGCTCTTCGCCTCCTCGGCGTTGGGCACCTGGAGCGCGATCGCCTCGTACCCCTCGCCGGCCAGGTCCTCGCGGACAGCGTCGGCGGTGGCGGCCAGCGCCTCCGGGTGGATGATCGCGACCCGCTTGGCCCGGGTCCCGATCAGCGGCGCCAGCTCGCCGAGCAGCTGGTGCCCGATCAGCACGTCGTACGGGTCGTGGCCGGCGCTGCCGCCGACGTGAATCCTGACGGTGGTGTCAGTCATGGGGGGTGTTCAGCTCCAGTGCTTCCAGTACGGCGTCCGCGACCTGCTCGGGGGTGCGGTCGGCGGTGTCGACGACGGCGGTGGCCACCTCCAGGTAGAGGGGGCGACGGGCCTCCATCAGCTCGCGCCAGCGGGCCCGGGGGTTGACGGCCAGCAGCGGGCGCGGGGCGTCCAGGCCGACCCGCTTGACCGCGTCGCCCAGCGGGACCTCCAGGAAGGCCACCGGCAGCTCGCGCAGCAGCGCGCGGGTGGCCTCGGCCATCACCGCGCCGCCGCCGAGCGCCAGCACCCCGTCGTGTCCCTCGGCGGCCGCGCGCACGGCGCGGACCTCCAGCTCGCGGAAGTGCGGCTCGCCCTCGTCGATGAAGATCTCCGGGATGGGCTTGCCGGCCAGCGCCTCGATGTCGGCGTCGGTGTCCCGGAAGCCGACGCCCAGGCGCTCGGCCAGGACCCGCCCGACGGTGGACTTGCCACTGCCGGGCGGGCCGACCAGCACCACGACGGGCTTCGTCATCGGATGATCAGGTTGTCGAGGTAGCCCTGGACGTTGCGGCGGGTCTCGGAGACGTTGTCGCCCCCGAACTTCTCGTTCACCGCGTCCGCCAGCACCAGCGCGACCATCGCCTCGGCGACGATGCCGGCGGCCGGCACCGCGCAGACGTCCGAACGCTGGTGGTGCGCCTTGGCCGGCTCACCGGTGCGCACGTCCAGGGTCTGCAGCGCCCGCGGCACGGTCGCGATCGGCTTCATCGCGGCCCGCACCCGCAGCACCTCGCCGGTGGACAGGCCGCCCTCGGTGCCGCCGGAGCGGCCGGAGGTGCGCTTGACGCCCTCGGGGGTCGGGACGATCTCGTCGTGCGCCTGCGACCCGGGGACCCGGGCCAGGTCGAAGCCGTCGCCGACCTCGACGCCCTTGATCGCCTGGATGCCCATCAGCGCGGCGGCCAGCCGCGCGTCCAGCCGGCGGTCCCAGTGCACGTGCGAGCCGAGGCCCACCGGCACGCCGTACGCGAGCACCTCGACCACGCCGCCGAGGGTGTCGCCGTCCTTGTGGGCCTGGTCGATCTCGGCGACCATCGCCTTCGACGCGTCCGCGTCCAGGCAGCGCACCGGGTCGGCGTCCAGCCGGGCCTCGTCCGAGGGCAGCGGCAGCACGCCGGCCGGCGCCTTGGCGGCGGCCAGCTCGACCACGTGGCTGACGATCTCGATCCCGGCCACCTCGCGCAGGTACGCACGGGCGACCGCGCCCAGCGCGACCCGCGCGGCCGTCTCCCGGGCGCTGGCGCGCTCCAGGATCGGCCGGGCCTCCTCGATCGAGTACTTCTGCATGCCGGCCAGGTCGGCGTGGCCGGGCCGGGGGCGGGTCAGCGCCTCGTTGCGGGCCAGGCCCGCCAGCACCTCGGGGTCGACCGGGTCGGCCGACATGACCTGCTCCCACTTCGGCCACTCGGTGTTGCCGACCATGATCGCGACCGGGCTGCCCATGGTCAGGCCGTGCCGGACGCCGCCGAGGAAGGTCACCTCGTCCTGTTCGAACTTCATCCGCGCCCCGCGGCCGTAACCGAGCCGGCGGCGCGCCAGCGCGTCGGCCACCACGTCGGTGGTGACCGGTACACCGGCGGGCAGGCCTTCCAGCGTCGCGACGAGTGCGGGGCCGTGCGACTCCCCCGCCGTCAGCCAGCGCAACGTACCCAACGGAGCTCCTTCATCAGCGGGCCGGCCCACGGCACCGCCGGGGCCCGCCCGAGCGTGCCTTCTGTCCGAATCCTTTCATGACCCGGCAGCCCCCGGGGGCACAGTCCGCGTGACGGACGGCAACCGGTCACTCCACGAAACGATTCGGCCGCGCGCGACGGCACGTCCGGCCCGGGGGCTCAGCCCCCGGCCAGCGCCCGCTCCCCCGCCCCGCGCATCGCCGCCAGCGGCCCGGGCGCCCGCCCGGTGAAGGCCTCGCTCTGCAGCACCGCCTGGTGGACCAGCAGGTCCAGTCCGCCGAGGACGGTCGCCCCGCGCGCGGCGCAGGCGGCGGCCAGCGCCGTCGGCCACGGGTGGTACAGCACGTCGAACAGCGCCCCCGGGTCCGTGGGCAGCCCCGCGGCGAAGCCGTCGGTCGCCCCGACCGGGGTGGTGGAGACGGTCAGCGGCCGCTCCAGCGCCTCCGCACCGCGCTCCCAGTCCTCGGTCCGCACCGCCACGCCGAGCCGCTCGCCCAGCTCGGCCATCTCCCGGGCCCGCTCGGCGCTGCGCACGTAGACCGTCACCTCGCCGGTGCAGACCTGGGCCAGCGCGGCCAGCGCCGAGGAGGCGGTGGCCCCGGCCCCCAGCACGGCAGCAGCGGACACCTCGGCGATGCCGCGCTCGCTCAGCGCGTTGACCAGGCCGGGGACGTCGGTGTTGTCCCCGGTGCGCCGCCCGTCGGCGGTGAACACCACGGTGTTCACCGCGTCCACCGCCCGGGCCGTGGCGCTGACCTCGTCCAGCAGCGGGATGATCGCCCGCTTCAACGGCATGGTCAGCGACAGCCCCGCCCACTCGGCCTCGTCCAGCCCGGCGAGGAACCCGGGCAGGGCGGCCTCGTCGACCTCGAAGCGGTCGTAGCGCCAGCCGTCCAGCCCGAGCGCCGCGAAGGCGGCCCGGTGCAGGTCGGGCGAGAGCGAGTGGGCGATCGGCGAGCCGAGGACGGCCGCCCGGTGCTTGCTGGTCAACACTGCCTCTCCGTGAACGACGGTTCGGTGACGGCTACTCGGTGGTGCCGCCTACTTCGTGGTGCAGTGCAGGCCGACCTTGTCGAAGCCCTGGCCCGCCGCCTTGCAGTACGCCTCGACGTTGGCCGCGTGCTCCTTGTCCGTCTCGGCGAACAGGGTGTTGGTCGGGGACATCGCGATGAAGTACAGCCACTTGCCGTCCGCCGGGTTGAGCACCGCGTTGAGCGCCTCGTCACCGGGGTTGGAGATCGGCGTCGGCGGCAGGCCCGGGTTGATGTAGGTGTTGAACTTGTTGGACCCGTCGTTGATGTCCTTCGACGTGAGCTCCTTGCGGCCCAGCGAGTACTGCAGCGTGGTGTCCATGCCGAGCGTGTGGCGCACGGCGTCGCTGGCCAGCCGGTTCTGGATGGTCCTGGCCATCTTGGCGAAGTCGCCCGGGTTGTTGCCCTCGCGCTGCAGGATGCTCGCCTCGATGACCACCTCGTAGCCGTTCTTGAGGCCCGCCTTGGAGGCCTGGCCGTCGAGGTTGGCGTACTTGTCGGTGGCGGTCTTCACCATCTGCTTGAGCAGGTCCTCGGGCTTCATGCCGTCGGCGATGTTGTAGCGGGTCGGCCAGAGGAAGCCCTCGATGTTGCCGTTCGCGTACGCCGGCAGCCCGAGGTCGTTGACCTGCGCCTTGGCGACGCCCGCCGTGGTGCCCTTCTGGAGCTTCAACTTGCTGTCGATGGTGGCGTAGATCTCGGAGGAGTTCTTGCCCTCCGGGAACACGATCGCCGCGCCGCCCGCCTGGTCCAGCAGTTCCTTGACCGCGGCCGCGGCCGGCATCTCCTTCTTCAAGGTGTAGAAGCCGTACTGGATCGTGGTGCACTTGGGCTCGGCGTCACAGGCCTTGGTGAAGGCGTCGACGCTCTTGACCACACCGGCGGCCTTGAGGGCGGCACCGATCTGCCCGCCGACCGCGCCCTGCTTGACCTCGATCTGGACGGAGCCGGTGCCCTCGCCGGTGAAGTCCGGCGGCGGACCGAAGTGGTCCTGGTAGAAGCCGTAGCCCCACCAGCCCCCGCCGCCGAGCAGGCCCAGCAGCACCACGGCGACCACCAGGCAGGCGCCGCCGTTGCGACGGCCCGCCTTCTTGCCGCTCTCCTTGCGCTTCTTCTTCGCCTCGCGGGAGTCGTCCTGCTCACCGAGGAAACCGCTCTGCTCGGCCTCGGCGTGCTCGTCGAGGTAGAGGTCGCCCTCGTGGTGCTCCTCCGCGGCGCGGCCGTCCCACTCCCCCTCCGCGGGTTCGTGCGCGCCGCCGACCGGATCGGCGCCGGACTCCAGCGCAGCGGCCTCGGCCTCCCAGTCGATGCCGTCCGGGCCGGGACCGGAGGCGGCCTCGGGCTCCACGGCCGGGCGGGCGCGCCGCGGCCGGGCCTGCTGCGGAGCGGGCTGCTGCACACCCGCCTGCTGCATGCCGGCCTCCTGCATGCCGACCTGCTGCATGCCGACCTGCTGCTGGGGCATCCCCGGCTGCATCCCCTGCTGCACCTGCTGCGGCATGCCCTGCTGCTGCACCGGCATCTGCTGCTGCCCGTACCCCTGCTGGGGCATCCCCTGCTGCATCTGCTGCGGGTAGACCTGCCCCTGCTGACCCATGCCGGGCTGGCCCATGCCCTGCTGCGGGTACCCCTGGTCGAAGCCCTGCTGCGGCATCTGCTGCTGCGGGTACCCCTGCTGCGGCATGCCGTGCTGCTGGTACCCCTGGGGCGGCATCATCTGCTGGGGGTGGCCGTTGTGGATCTGCTGCTGCGGGTACCCCTGCTGCGCGTCCCCGTACGGCTGCTGGCCGTGCTGGTCCTGCTGCGGGTACTGCTGCCACTGGCCGTCCTGCTGGCCGGGGACCGGCTGCTGACCGCCGTACCCGGGATCACCGGGGTGCCACGGCTCGCCCTGGGGGCCGTAGCCCCCACCCAGATCGGTCATTGATCCCCTTAACCGACGGTGACGACCGGAGGATCGGACCGGCCGTCCGGGACGACGCGGTCCCGGCTGATTCTCGAACCGGCGTGCTAGCGCAGCGCCTGGGAGGAGACGTTACCGTACCGCAGCCGTACCCCCGCCCGGGCGGACGCACTGTCAGTGAGCGACCTCACGCTCGGCGTACGGGGCCGTCAAGGGGTGGCGGCGCCCGGTGTCGAGGGGGTGGCGGCGGCGTTCGGAGCGGGCGAGTCCGGGGCGCTCGGCTTGGCCGCCCGGGCGGCGTTGAACTCGGCGACGTTCTTCTGCTGCACCTCGAAGCTGTCGGTGAAGCGGGTGTCCCCGGGCTTCACGGTCACGAAGTAGACCCAGTCCCCCGGCGTCGGGTCCAGCGCCGCCATGATCGCCTGCCGGCCCGGGTTGGAGATCGGCGACGGCGGCAGGCCCGGGTGCAGGTAGGTGTTGTACGGGGAGTCCAGCCTGGTGTCGGTGACCGTGGTGTTCAGGGTCGAGCGGCCGAGGGCGTAGTTGATGGTGGAGTCCAGCTGGAGCGGCATCCCCTTGGCCAGCCGGTTGTAGATGACCCGGGCCACCTTGCCCATGTCCTCGGTGTTGTCGGCCTCGCCCTGGACCATGCTGGCGACGGTGACCAGCCCGTACAGGCTCTGCCCGAGGTTCTGCGCGACGACGTTGGCGTCGTCCCGGCTGAACTCCTTGCCCGCCCGCTCGACCATCTGCTTCAACAGGTCCAGCGCGGTGGTCCCGTCGGTGACGGCGTAGGTGGCCGGGAACAGGTAGCCCTCGGGGCTGCCCTTGGCGAAGTCCGGGAGGCCGAGTTCGGCGCCCTGGTCCTGGGCGGCCTTCTGGGTGGTGCCCGCGGGGAGGTTGAGCTTCTTGTCGATCGCCGCGAAGATCTGGTAGCCGCGCCACCCCTCGGGAATGGTGAGGCCGTTGGCGTTGGCCGGGTCGATCAGGACGGACAGCGCGGCGGCGGCCGACATCTTCTGCTTCAAGGTGTACGTGCCGGGCTGGATCCGCCCGGCGGCGGCCGCGCTGCCCTTCGCCGCCCGGGTGAAGGCGAGCGAACTCGCCACCACCCCGTTGCGGACCAGCGCGGAGGCGATCTGGGACAGGCCCGCGCCCTCCGGCACCGAGACCTGGACGCTGCCGCTGCCCTGCCCCGCGTAGTCGGCGGCCGCCGCGGGTTTGCGCTGGTGCTGGAACCAGGTGTAGCCGGTGAGCCCGATCCCGCCGAAGACGGCGACCAGGGCGAAGGCGGTGAGTCCGCAGGCCAGTCCGTTACGCCGTCGGTGCGGATCCGGCGCATCGGAGCGCGGCCGGGGCGCACCCGGAGGACGGCCCTCCGGCTCCAGCACCGGCGCACCCAGGTGTCCCGGGGTGAGCCCCGGGTGGAAGTCCTGGTCGGTCATGGCTCGCGGTCCCCTCGGCGGTCCCGAATCGCTGAGAATCGCTCCGAGCCGACGCGAATCGATGCAGATCGATCCGAAACGGACACGGAAACGAACGAAAGAGGGGTGGGGGGCGGGGGTGGAGCCGGGGCGGCCCCGGGGGGGCGGGGGGTAGTAGTCAAATAAATGCACCCACCAGGCGTAGGTGTGGTCTGTTGTTGTATGTGGGGTGGTAGT
>NZ_JBHZCN010000176.1:0-11562 GCF_042755465.1 Kitasatospora sp. NPDC059160
GCGCAGCAGCGCGGCGGCCGCCGCGCCGACCAGGTACCAGCACAGGTCCGGCGGGTTGAAGGTCGACCCGAGCACCAGGTGCACCAGCCCGCTGCGCCGCCCCCAGGCGTCCGGCAGGCCGGTGGCCTGGAACAGCTCCACCGCCCAGCTCACCGCGGCCGCCACCAGGGCGGCCCGCACCGGGCGCACCCGGGGCACGACCAGCACCACCAGGGCGTACACCAGCACGGTGTAGAGCGCGTCGCCCGCGTACTTGGCCACCTCGCCGGTCAGCACGGCGCGCACGCCCAGGCCCGCCGCCACCGTCACCAGCGCGGCCGCGACGGCGGGCAGTCGTACCGTCAGGCCGTTCCGAAGCTCTGTCATCCGCCCCACGGTAGGGCCCGGCCCTACCGTGGGGCCCGGCGGGCCCCACCGGGCCCACCGGCCCCGGGAACCACCGCGCCGCCCCGGACGTCACTCCCCCTGGCAAGCCATCCGTGCAGGTCACGGGCGGGAGTTCGAGCAAGGCGGGCGGGGCGGGGACAGTGGCGGACAACGGAAGCAGCACGGCACGGCGGCAGTTCGGCGTCCCCGGATTCGCGACCGGCCCGGACGGCCGGGCGCAGCGGGCCCGCGAGCAGGGCAAGGCCCTGCGGGAACGCGTCCCCCGGGAGCGGCACGCGGAGTTCGCGGCCGCGCCCGACCGGCCCACCGCCGTGGCGGCGATCGAGGCCTCCAACGCGGGCCGGATCCCCGGGCTGGTGCCGATCCGGGTGGGCCGGATGGCCGCCACCCCGTTCGCCTTCCTGCGCGGGTCGGCCGGGCTGATGGCCGCCGACCTGGCGGGCACGCCGGTGACCGGCGTCACCGCGCAGCTGTGCGGGGACGCCCACGCGGCGAACTTCGGCCTGTACGGCGACGCGCGCGGCCAACTCGTGATGGACATCAACGACTTCGACGAGACCGTGCCCGGCCCCTGGGAGTGGGACCTCAAGCGGCTGGCCACCAGCCTGGTGCTGGCCGGGCGGGAGACCGGGGCGAGCGAGAGCACCGCCCGGGCCGCCGCCGCGCACGCGGCCGGCTCCTACCGGCGCACCATGCGCACCCTCGCCAAGCTGCCCGCCCTGGACGCCTGGAACGCCGTGGCGGACGAGCAGTTGGTGTCCTTCACCGAGGCGCACGACCTCGCCGAGGTGCTGCGCAAGGTCGGCACGAAGGCCCTCGGCAACACCAGCGCCCGGTTCGCCGCCCGCAGCACCACCCGGACCGCGGACGGCGGTTGGCGCTTCACGGCCGCCCCGCCGGTGCTCACCGAGGTCACCGACGCGACCGCCCGGGCGGTGGCCGGGGCGCTGGGCCCGTACGTGGCGACGGTGCCCGCCGAGGTGCGCACCCTGCTGTCCCGGTACCGGGTGCAGGACGTGGCCTTCCGGGTGGTCGGCACCGGCAGCGTCGGCACCCGCTCGTACGTCGTGCTGCTCACCGACCACCGGGACCAGCCGCTGGTGCTCCAGGTGAAGGAGGCCCGGCCGTCCGTCCTGCTGCCGTACCTGGAGGGCGGCCGGGGGCCGCGGCCGCAGGAGCACGAGGGGCGGCGCGTGGTGCGCGGCCAGAAGCACATGCAGGTGGTCAGCGACACCCTGCTCGGGTGGACGACCGTGGACGGACTCCCCTACCAGGTGCGGCAGTTCCGCAACCGCAAGGGCAGCGTCGACCCGGCCGCGCTGCTGCCGGGCCAGCTGGACGACTACGCCCGGATCACCGGCGCGCTGCTCGCCCGGGCGCACGCCCACACCGCCGACCCGGGCCTGCTCGCCGGGTACTGCGGCAAGAACGAGGCACTGGACGAGGCGGTCGCCGCCTTCGCCGTCGCCTACGCGGACCGCACCGAGGCCGACCACGCCGAGCTGCTGGCGGCGGTGCGCAGCGGGCGGCTGCCGGCCGAGCAGGGGGTCTGACCTCCGTTGTCGTAGGGCGGTACTAGATTGCCGGCCATGGGACTGTCGATCAGTGTGGGGACGCTCGGTTCCCCGGAGATGCGGGACGACGCCGAGGTGCTGCACCGGGCGCTGGAGGCCGCGGGGGTGGCCTGGCGGGAGCCGGCCGTGCCGGGGGGTGGCGGCGCGGTCTTCTCGGCGGGCTTCCCCTACAGCTACCTGTCCGGGCTGCGCCGGGTGTACGTGCTCCACCGGCTGGGCGAGCCGGTCACCGGGGCGCGCGGGGTGAGCCGGGAGCAGTACGAGGAGGAGCTGGAGCAGGTCGACGACGAGACGGTCGTGTTGGACTCGCACCTGCTCTGCCACTCCGACTGCGAGGGCTACTACGTACCGGCGGAGTTCGAGGACGAGGACCCGCTGTTCCTGCCCGAGGAGTCCGGTGTGCCCGGGGGCGCCATGGTGGGCTCCAGCGCCGCCCTGCTCGCCGAACTCCAGGGGTTCGCCGCCGCCATCGGCGTCCGACTGGCGGCCGACGGCTCGCTCGACCCGGCGGAGTCCGCCCGGTTGACCGATCTGCCTGCGGACGACCCCTTCGAGCCGGAGGTCTTCACCTGGCACCAGCTGTACCGGGCCTGCCGCGCCAGCCTGGACAGCGGGGCCGCGATCGTCTTCGGCTGAGGCTGACCCGACGGGAGGGGTCGCTCAGCGCGCCAGGAACGGCGCCACGGCGGCGACGTACTCGGCGGGCCGGGTGCGGTGCACCAGGTGCCCGGCCTCGATGGTGACCAGGCGGCAGTCCGGGACGAGCCGGGCGAGTTCGGCGACCCGCTCCTGCGGGATGTGGCTGGTGGGGCCGCCGGCGACGACCAGGGTGCGGGCGGTGATCCGGGCCAGTCCCTCCCGCCAGGCCGGGTCGGGGGTGTCGATCTGTGCCTTGATCGCCCGGACCATCGCCCAGTCGAAGTGCGCCGGTTCGTCCGCGCCCTCGGGCGGCACGCTCGACGGGCGCGGGTACAGGGCGGCGATGTCCTCCAGGACGAGCCGGCCGATCCGCTCGGGCGCGGCCTGGGCGAGCAGGTAGGCGACCACGCCGCCCATCGAGTGGCCGACCAGGTCGACCCGGTCCAGGCCGAGCGCGTCGAGGAAGGCGAGCACGTCCTCGCGCAGCTCGGCCAGGCCGTAGCGGTCGGTGCGGCCGCTGTCGCCGTGGCCGCGCAGGTCGAGCGCGTACACGTGGTGGTCGGGGGCGAGGTCGGGGAGCACCGTGTCCCAGTCGGCGGCGCGCTCGCCGAGGGCGTGCAGCAGCACCAGCGGCGGGCCGTCGGGGCGTCCGCTCTCCCGGTAGGCGAGCGTGACGCCGGGCAGTTCCACCGTTCGTACTGTCGTCATGGACCCCACCGTATGCGCCGACCGGCTGCTACCGGACGGCCGTTCGCCCTCGGCGCACCGCAGTGGCGTCCTCGGGGGTGCGTTCCGGCCCGGTCGCCCGGCCGGCGAACACGGAGGCCAGCACGGCGAGTCCGGCCACCGCCGCGCAGACCAGGCTCGCCGCCAGGTAGGCGGAGCGGTGGCCGCCACCCCCGGCCGTCTCGCGCAGGTAGACCCCGGACAGTGCGGAGACCGCGACGGCCGCCGCGATCCGCTGCGCCATCTGCAGGATCGCCCCGCTGACCCCGGCCGCCTCGGCGGGCGCGTGGCGCAGCACGTAGGCCTGGTTGGTGGAGCCCATCAGGCCGACCGAGGCGCCGCTGAGCAGTTGGAGCAGAGCGAGCAGCCAGGGCAGCACGGCGGCCGGGGCCCAGTGCGCGACGGCGCCGCTGAGCAGCATGGCGAGCGCGGAGCCGGTCATGCCGAGGGTGACGGTGCGCCGGCCGAGCCGCTGCACCACCCGCCAGGCGAGCGCGGAGGCGGTCGCCATGGCCAGCGCGGAGGGCAGCGAGACCAGGGCGGCGCCCATCGGGGACAGCCCCAGGCCGTCCTGGAGGAACATCGTGAGGACGAGCGAGGCGGCCAGCGAGGAGCCGAACTGGGCCATCGCGGTGGCCGTGCCGAGCGCGTACGGGGCGGAGCGGCTGAGGGCGGGGTGGATCAGCGGGTTCCCGCCGGTCCGGGCGTAGCGGCGCTGCCAGCCGACCAGTGCGCCGAGCAGGGCCAGGGCGCCGGCCTCGAAGGCCAGCCAGCCGGCCCAGCCGGGCGGTTGGACGAAGGGCAGCATCAGGACGAGGGTGAGCGCGCCGACCAGCAGCAGGCCGAGCAGGTCGAGGTCGGCGTGCCGGGTCGCCGGGCGGGGCGCGGGCAGGTGCCGGACGGCCAGCAGCAGGGTCGCCAGGCCGAACGGGACGTTGAGCAGGAAGGTCAGCCGCCAGCCGAGTTCGGGGCCGGCCGCCGCCAGGACCAGGCCGCCGACCGGCGGGCCGAGGGCGAAGGCCAGGCTGCCGGTGACGGCGTACATCCCGAGGGCACGGGCGCGCAGTTGGCCGTCGAAGACGTCCTGGAGGGTGCCGATCATCTGGGAGTTGACCAGTCCGGCGCCGACGCCCTGGAGCAGTCGGGCGGCGATCAGCACCTCCGGGGCGGTGGCGGTCGCGGAGACCAGGCTGACCGCGGTGAACAGGGCCAGGCCGGTGACGAAGAACCACTTGCGGCCCTTGACGTCCCCGAGGCGTCCGCCGGGGATCAGCGCGAGGCCGAAGGCGAGCGAGAACCCGGCGACGATCCACTGCAGGTGGGCGGGCTGGGCGTGCAGGGCCTCGCGCAGGGCGGGGATGGAGGTGTTCAGGACGGACTGGTCGATCAGGGTGGTGAAGCCGCCCGCGACGCAGACCAGCAGGACGCGGCGCCCCGCGGCGTCGAAGCGCAGCTTGCCCGCCCGCTCCGGTATCGGGCCGGTGGTGGTGCTCATGACTCGACCACCACCAGGGCGTAGCGGGCCTCGCCGGGGCCGAGGCTGCGGAAGCGCATGCTGCCGGAGCCGTAGCGCAGGCAGTCGCCGGGGCCGAGCAGTTCGGCCTCGCCGTCCAGGGTGAGCTCCAACCGCCCCTCGAACAGCCAGAGGTGGTGTTCCAGTCCGGGCAGGCAGGGGCGGTCGTAGGCGATGTCGGCACCGGCCGGGAGCCGGCCCTCGATGATCTCGGCGTGCAGCGAGCCGTGCGGCGGGGAGACCGAGCGGCGGACGAAGCCGGTGGCCTCGTCGCGCCAGAGCTGCTGTTCCCCGGCCCGGACCAGCCGGGCGGGGCCGGACTCCACCTCGGCGAGCAGCCGGGACATGGTCCGCCCGTACACGGTGCACAGTCGCCCGAGCAGGGCGGCGGTCGGGCTGACCTCGGCCCGCTCCACCCGGGAGAGGGTGGACCGGCTGACGTCGGCCAGTTGCGCCAACTCCTCCAGCGTCCAGCCGCGTTCGACCCGCAACTCGGCGAGCCGTTGTGCCAGCCGCTCGTCGGCGGCGGTGTCGATTCCCATATCCGTGATGCTATCCCGGATACGGGATCAGCTTCCCGGGAGTTCTCCGGGAACTGTGGAGGTCTGACGGCGGCTCGGTCTCGGGGCGGCCTCGGTTCGGTCGCCCGTCGGCCGATGTCGAGCCGGTGATCATATGATGTCCGCCGACAAAGGGGCCGGTCAGCGGCCCGAGGGGCCCTTCCGCGGCCCACCGGCGAGGGGGAGCAACGATCGTGTTCGGCATCATCAGACCGTGCAGCCACCGGCTGTCCGAAGGCCTCCGCACCTCCTGGATGGCGCACCTGTGCGGGCTCTGCCTCGCCCTGCGGGACGACCACGGGCAGCTCGCCCGGACCGCCACCAACTACGACGGCCTGATCATCTCCGTCCTGGTCGAGGCCCAGGCCGCCCCGACCGACACCAACTGGCGCCGCACCGCCGGGCCCTGCCCGCTGCGCGGCATGCGCACGGCCTCCGTCGCCAAGGGCGAGGGCGCCCGGCTGGCGGCCGCCGTCTCGCTCACGCTCGCCTCGGTGAAGATCCGCGACCACGTCGAGGACCGGGACGGCGTGTTCGCCCGCCGCCCGGTCGCCGCCGGGGCCCGCGCGGTGACCAGGCGCTGGGACCGGCAGAGCGCGGGCAGCGCCTCCACGATCGGCTTCGACACCGCCGTGCTGCTCGACGCCGCCTCCCGGCAGGGCGAGTTGGAGCGCTCGCTGCGGCCCGGCGGCTCCGTGCTGCTGGTCACCGAACCCACCGAGACCGCCACCTCGGCCGCCTTCGCGCACACCGCCGTGATCGCCGGGCGGCCCTGCAACGCCGCCCCGCTCGCCGAGGCCGGGCGGCTGTTCGGGCGGCTCGCCCACCTGCTGGACGCCGCCGAGGACCAGGCGGCCGACGCCGCCTCGGGCGCCTGGAACCCGCTGACCGCCACCGGCACCGACCGCGCCGAGGCCGAACGGCTCTGCCGGGACGCCGTGCACGGCATCCGGCTCGCACTGCGCGAGGTCGAGCTCACCGACCGGGCCCTGGTGCACGTCCTGCTCGCCCACGAGACGGAGACCGCGGTGGACCGGGTCTTCGGCCGGGCCGGGCACGCGGCGAACTGCCGACGCGGGCCGGCCGGCGCCGGACACGCCGGCACCGAGCACGCCACCGCCGAGCACGCCACCGCCGAGCGCACCGGCGCCGAACACCCGCAGGACGCGCCGCCGCGTCGGACGCCGCCCGGGCAGGCGCCCGTTCCCCCGTGGGTGCCCCAGGGCCCGGGCTTCGGCCCGCCGATCGGCGGGAAGCCGCCGCACCCGCGCAACCTGCTCGCCGGGTGCGCGGTGTGGGCCCTGATGGCCTGCTCCTGCCAGCTGCTCTGCTGCGAGCACGACGACCCGTTCAGCCGGGAGCGCCGCAAGGGCTTCTGCGAGCGGCACGACTGCTGCGACGCCTGCGACTGCTGCGACCCCAGCTGCTGCGAGTGCGGCAAGTGCGGGTGCGACTGCTGCGATTCCTGCGGCTGCGACGGCTGCGACTGCGGGTGCGACTGCTGACGGTCGCTCAGTTCACCTCCGGCACCGGCACCTCCTCCGCCTCCGCCTTCGCCTCCAGTGCCAGTGCCGGTGCCGGTTCCGGCTGATCCGACGCCACCGGCCCGGGGTGCCCCCGCAGCACCCCGGGCCGGTTCGCGTCCCGGTACTCCTCCGCGCGCCGCCAGAGCGGCAGCACCGCCACCGGGCCGCGCGGCTCGGCGGCCTCAGGCCTCACGCCCCGCCACCTCCCGGTCCGCCGCCAGCGAGTTCTCCAACCCGGCCAGCAACTGCCGGAACCGCTCGGCGTCCTGCTCGGTCATCCGCCCCTCGGGCGCCACCCTCGGCCGCTCGGCCGTCCTGTCGTCCATGCCCCCGACGCTAGGCGGCGGCGATCAACGGGCGATAAACGAGGGACGTGTGGGGCGCAAGGGGCGTACCCGCACCGCATTCCACCCCGCCCGACGGCTTGGCGTGGGCACCGGCTGGTGGTTCAATGCCCATCGTTAGGAAGGTTTCCTAACAACGAATCGCCGGATCCGAGCAACGAGCACGACCTCTTCCCCCCACCGAGAGGACGACTTCCCCATGGACCGCAGCACCTCCCGCAGGAGCACCAGGAACACCACCCGGACCGTGACCACCGGGACGGCGCTCGCCGCCTTCCTCCTGTCCACCGCCGCCTGCGGCGCCTGGGCCGTGGACCCGGCCCAGGCCGCACCGGAGCAGCCCGCCACCCCGGCGGCCGCCGCCCGGCAGGCGGGCACCACCCCCCGGGTGACCGCCGGCGGGCTCACCCCCGACCAGCGCCGCCGCGCCGACCAGCTGGTCAGCGTCTTCGAGAACAGCACCACCACCATCCAGTACGGCTACGCGGAGAACATCAACGACGGTCGCGGCGTCACCGCGGGCCGGGCCGGGTTCACCACCAACGACGGCGACGCCCTCAAGGTGGTCCGCGCCTACACCGCCGTCGCCCCCGACAACCCGCTCGCCCGCTTCGTCCCCGAACTGGAGCGCCTGGCCGCCGCCGGCAGCGGCGACACCGGCGGCCTGCCCGAGGCCGACTACATCGCCGCCTGGCAGCAGGCCGCCCAGGACCCGGCCTTCCGGCAGGTCCAGGACGACCAGGTCGACCAGCGCTACTTCACCCCGGCCATGGACCAGGCCGACCGGCTCGGCCTCACCACCGCGCTGGCCCGCGCCGAGCTCTACGACGCCTCGATCCAGCACGGCAACGGCGGTGAGTACGACGCCCTGCCCGCGCTGATCGGCCGGACCACGGCCAAGGCCGGTGCGCCCTCGGCCGCCGGCGAGCGCGCCTGGCTGGACGCCTTCTTCGACGTCCGGATCGACGACCTGAACAACCCGGCCAACTCCTCGACCGCCGAGGAATGGCGCAAGTCCGTCGACCGGGTCGAGTGCCTGCGGCGGATCGCCGCCACCGGCAACTACGACCTGGACGGCCCGTTCACCATCACCGCCTACGGCTCCGGCTACACCATCGGCTGAGCCGCCCCCGCCCACCGCCCCGGGGTCCGGGCTCCGGGGTCCGGGAGTGTGGGCCCGGACCCCGGCCCCGGGGCGGCCACCGCGTTCAGTTCCGCGCGCGTACCGCGGCGTCCAGCAGGAGGGCGGCGGCCGCCCGGGCCTCGGCGGCGGCCTCCGGGTCCCCGTGCACGGCGGCCACGGTGATCGCGCCCTCGGCCAGCAGGGCGAGCTGGGCCGCGGTGGCGGGCGGGGCGCCGACGGCGTCGACCAGGCCGGCCAGGTAGCCGGCGAACTCCGCCTTGTGGTGCCGGGCGGCGGCCGCGACCGCGGGGCTGGTGGCGCCCAGCTCGCCGAAGGAGTTCACGAAGGCGCAGCCGCGGAACCCGGGCTCGGCGAACCACTGCCCGAGCCAGTCGAAGACCGCGAGCACCTGGTCCCGGGGCGTGCCGCCGGCCCGGGAGACGTGGACGGCCAGGCCCGCCCGCCACCGCGCGTCGCGCCGCCGCAGGTAGGCCTCGACCAGCTCGTCCTTGGACGGGTAGAGCTGGTAGACGCGGCGCATGGTCAGCCCGGAGGCGGCCCGGACGGCGTCCATCCCGACCGCCTGGACGCCCCGCCCGTAGAACAGCTCCTCGGCCGCGTCGAGGATCCGGGTCCGCGGGTCCACCTGTTCCATCTGCCGTGACCTTTGCGTGAGAACGATGATTCTCCTAGGGTAGCGACTGACGTGAGAACGATCGTTCTCACCGGCGGAATGCCCGTTCCCGAGGAGAATCCCGTGACCGAACAGCGCCCTCCCGTTCCCCCCTTCACCGAGGAGTCCGCCCACCGCAAGGTCCGCGCCGCCGAGGACGCCTGGAACACCCGCGACCCGCAGCGCGTGGCCCTCGCCTACACACCCGACAGCCGCTGGCGCAACCGGGCCGAGTTCCTCACCGGCCGCGAGCAGATCGCCGCCTTCCTCACCCGCAAGTGGCAGCGCGAACTCGACTACCGCCTGGTCAAGGAGCTGTGGGCGCACGACGGCGACCGGATCGCCGTCCGCTTCGCCTACGAGTGGCACGACGACGCCGGGCAGTGGTACCGCTCGTACGGCAACGAGAACTGGGAGTTCGACGCGAACGGCCTGATGGCCCGCCGGCTCGCCTGCATCAACGACCTGCCGATCGCCCCCGGGGAGCGGCTCCTGCACTGGCCGGCCGGCCCCCGGCCGGACGACCACCCGGGCCTCACCGAGCTGGGCCTCTGAGCGCTCCCGACCGGGTGGGCAGCGGCGGCTGACGTGGCGTCGGACGGCTTCGTCCGCACTGTTCCAAGGCTGTGACGGAGCCCGCACCGGCCGCGGACCTCGGACTGGGAACCTCCTTGTCGGAAGCGACAGGCACCACCGAGGGGGACCAAGAGATGTCCGTGCGCAACAGATTCGGCACCGCCGCCGCCATCGCCCTGATGACGACCGCGGGCGCGGTCCTGCTCTCCGCCTGCGGCCCCGAGAACGGCGACTCCGGCTCGACCGCCGCCACCGGCGCCCCGGTCACGGCGGCGCCGGGCGGCGGATCGCACTCCGGCAGCCCGGCACCGGGCGGCAAGGAGGTCAACGGCACCTCCGCGGCCAACCACCTGACCATCAGCACGGGCACCCGGACGGTCGCGATGAACGGCACCACCGTCGACTTCGGCACGGTGGTGCGCGACCTCGCGTGGTCCCCCGACGGCAAGAAGGTCGTCTTCGTCGACGGCGACGGCAACCTGCTGACCGCCGCCCCGGACGGCAGCGGAAGGACGACCCTCGCCAAGGCCCCCGGCGGCGAGACCTGGTCCCACCCGACCTGGCAGCACGCCGACAAGGGGCCGAGCGGCGGCGCGGTGCCCGACGAGACCGACCGCTACAACAACATCGTGTTCACCGCCGACAAGGGCGGCGTGCTGCGGCTGGAGAAGGTGCCCGCCAAGGGCGGCGCCGTCGAGGAGCTCGCCCCGCACAACTCCGAGGGCGGCGACGCGGCCGGCGCCCCGCAGCCGCCGCAGACCGGCAACACCTGGGCCAACGCGGGCGGGCAGCAGGCCGACATCGCGTACGCCAACACCCCGGCCGGCGAGGTGTACATCTACGACGACTACATCCGCCCGGCCACCCGGGACATCGGCAAGGGCTCCCAGCCCGCGCTGTCCCCGGACGCCGGCAGCATCGTCTTCGTCCGCTCGGTGAACGGCCACGACCACCTGTTCACCCGCTCCACCGAGCACGACCGGACGGCCGAGAAGGACCTCACCCCCTCGGCCACCACGGACTACACCGAGCCCGCCTGGTCCCCCGACGGCAGGACCGTCGCGGCCCGCACCCCGGACGGCATCAGCACCGTGCCGGCCGACGGCTCGGCGGCCCCGGCCCAGGTCTCCACCCTCAAGGGCCTGCCGGTCTACCGGCCCTGAGCCCCGGTCGTCCCGGTCCCCCCGGCCGGGCGCGCCAACTCGGCGCGCAGCTCCGCGAGGTGCTCGTCGGCCGACTCGTGCGGCAGGAACTCGACCAGGTCGAGGAAGCGGAACAGCACCCGCTCCTCGGTGACCGCGTACTCGTAGTCGCCGAACCCGACCACCGCCCCCGTCCCGCCGCGCGCCGCACCGCGCAAGGCGGCGGCGGTCAGCCCCTCCCCCGCGCCCTCGGCACTCACCCGCCGACGGGCGTTGGGCCGGGCCAGGTACGGGCACACCATCGACGCGTACAGCATGCAGGCGCGGTGCCCCGGGCCCTCCATGGTCGGCGCCAGGTTGCGGTACGGGCGCCCGGCCCCGAGCGCCTCCGCCATCGCGGCGCTCTCCGCCGGACCGACCACCCGCCAGACCGGACCGCGCGGCATGACGGCGCCGCACACCGAACAGCGGCGCTCCAGCGCGCAGTCGGCGCTGCGCCCGTGGTCGGTCAGCGCGAACTGGGGCTGCCCGTCCTGCCACGGCGTGATCGCCGGCACCGGGTACCCGCGGGCGTCCCGGGGTCGCTCCCCCACCTGGTCCGGCATCGGCACCTGTTCGAATCGCACGCCCCTATCGATACCAGCCGGACGCCCGGCCCCGCCACCGGCGGCGGGAGCGGCGGAACCGGGGGGGGGCCCCGCGGGGGCGGGCCCGGGGGGGGGGGGGCGGGGGCGGGGGGGGGTGAAGTGAACCCGGGGGGGAGGCGCACCCCCCCCCGG
>NZ_JBHZCN010000177.1:0-11385 GCF_042755465.1 Kitasatospora sp. NPDC059160
AGCGCCGCCAGCCGGCCGACCGCCACCGGCTCGACCCGCGCCAGCACCAGCCCACCCGTCACCGCCAGCAGCAACGGCGCGGCCACCAGCAGCGGATCCAACCCGCCACCCGTCCCCACACCCCGACGCCGGACCTCCGCCACCGCCGCCACCGTGACCGCCAGTACGAGGAGTTCGCCGACCAGCCGACGCCGTCCGGCGGCAGCGCGCGGACGGGACCGGAGCAGGGCCGCCCGGGCCGGGAAGGCCAGCAGCGCGATCAGCGCGGAGGCCAGGGCCGCCACCGTCGACTCGCCCCACCGGGGGCTCGGCAGCAGGACCGCGGCGAGCGCCGTGCCGAGCACGGCGGCGGGCAGGACGGTGACCAGGCCTTCCCCGATCAGCCGCCGCAGCACCCCGGCGAGCGAGCCGCCACGGGCCCGCAGCAACCGGATCTCCGCGGCTCGCCGGTCGGTGGTCAGCGCCGCGGCCAGGAACAGCACCACGGTGGCCACGCCCGCCACGCCCGCCGGGCCGATCGTGCTGAGCGGCAACGACGCCCGGTAGCGGTCCTCCGCCCGGGTCAGGACCTCGGGAAGCCCCGAGGAGGTGTGCAGGTCACGGCGTCCGGTCGTGCCGGCCAGATCGGTGGCGTCGTGTCCGGTCAGGAAGGAGCGGAGGATGCGGCGGGTGTCCTCCAGCCGGTCGGCGCGCAGCGCGCCGGGGTCGACGGGCAGCCGCCAGAAGTTCTCGGCGCCCGAACCCCAACGCGCCAGCGCGGCCAGGCCGGCGCCGTCGACGAACCCGCTGGTCGCCCAGTGCTCGTGCTCGGGGGTCGGCCGCAGACAGGCGCGGGCCGGGCAGCCGAGGTTGTCCCAGAACGGGTCCTGGGGATCGTTGATCCGGTAGAAGCCGACCACCACGCTGGTCCGCTGGGCACCTGCGCCGTCGAAGCCGTTGTCGACGACGTCGCCGAGCTTGATGTGGATGGTGTCGGCGGCCTGCCGGCTGATCACGATCGGCAGCGGGCCGCCGATCTTGCCGGGCGTCGGCCAGCTGCCGTCGGTGAGGGTGGCCCGGCTGGACAGGTCGGGTACGTAGAGCAGTCCGAGGACGGGGTCGGTGCGCTTCTCCGCGATCCGGACGTACTCCGGGTTGCCCATGCCGCGGTCGGCGACGGCCCGGGTGCCGCTGGCCCGGCCGGGCTGGGCGAGCGGCAGCTGTCGGCCGATCAGCTCGGTGACCTCGCGCTGCACCCGGTCGAGCGCAGCGGGGGTGTCGTCGTCCTGCGTCTTGGACGTGGTCTGCAGGCTGGTCTGGTTGAGGCCCGCCCGGTCGACGAAGTCCCGGAGTGCCGTGTCCGCGCCCCGGTCGGCGATCCGCGGGAAGGCGGCCGCCAGGAAGACCGTGACGAGGGCGAGCAGCGCCATCAGCAGCGCGGCCAGTGGGTTCGCCCTCAGCCGGGTGGGGACCCAGCGCACCGGACGGTGGCCGGGCCGGTGGACGGTGCCGCCGGCGGCCGACGGCCGTTGCCCGCGCGCTCTGCGCAGGACGGAGCCGAGCATGGAGTTCCTCCCCCGGTCGTCTTCCAGCTCGGTCGCCGGATAGCGGACGATGCTGGCAGATCCGGCCCGGGAAAGGAAGGGACTTGCGCGAATCAATCGAGCAATGCGCGAATTCCCCGCAAATGCCGGGACGGGAGTCGACGAGAGACCGGGAAAATGCCATGTGCGCTTCACCTGTGCGGTGCGGCCATGGGCCGTTGACCAGGGAACTCCTCCGCCGGGAATTCTCCGCCGAAATGCTGAACCGGCGAATCCGCCGATCCGTTTCCCGGTCAGGCCGCGCCCTTGCGCCGACCCCGCCCGCGCAGGGTCCGGCGGGCCGTGGCGAAGGTGAGCGCGGCCCACAGGACGGCGGCCGCGCCGGTGACCCAGACCCCGGCGCCGCGGAAGGAGAGGTCGTCGTCCAGGTTGGCCGGCGGCGCCCAGCCGTCCGGGTCGGCCAGCACCGTGGTGGTGCTGCCGACCGAGGAGCCGGAGCAGCCGAAGCCCCCGATGGTGCCGTGCGGCAGCGGGTGGCCGTCCTCGCGGCGGATGCCGCAGGTCCAGCTGACCTTGCCCGTCTTGTCCTTGCCGCTGTGCGCCGACGTGATGACGACCCGGGTGTCCACCCCGCGGTGGGAGATCAGCTGGGCGCGCAGGGCGGTGGTGGGGATCACCAGGAGCACCAGGCCCAGTACGACGGCGGGCCAGACCACCCAGCCGCTGCTGTGGATCATCATCAGTCCGACGACGGCCGCCATCAGCACCAGGACGGCCAGGATGGTGCAGGGGGCCTGGTAGTCGGGGTTGGTGGCGAGCGCCAGCAGCCCGATGATCAGCAGCGGGGCGAGCAGCCCGACCAGCGGCGCGGTGCGCCGCACCGTGCGCGGCGCGAGCTGGAGGTCCTTGCCGGGCCGTCGGCGGACGGGCTTGGCCGGCCGGACGACCCCGGCCGCCAGCGGCCGTTTCTGCTTCTTGTTCGGACGCTTGGCCATGCTGCCCCCGCTCGGTGGTTCTGCTTCGTGCTCGCGACAGTGTGACGGCAGCCCCCGACACCCGGAAGACCGGGGTACCGCCCGGCCGGTGCGGCCCGTCGGCCGTCTTCCCAACTCCGTTGCGTGGTGGGTACATTGACTTCTGTGGGGGCGGTTCTTGATCTGTTCCTCCTGGTCGGGGCAGCGGTCCTGGCCGGGCTGGCCGCGCTGCTCGCCTCGGCGGGCCGGACGGTCCGGGAGCTGCGCTGCGGCGGCGTCTGCGCCGTCGGCCGGGTCCGCCGGGTGCGCTGGCACACCACCTCCGAGGGGTACGAGCGCCGCCGGGTGACCATCGAGTACGGCCTGCCGGACGGCCGGGTGGTCGAACTGCTGCGGCACGACGCGCGCCCCGAGGGCGGCCGCTACCAGGAGGGGGACGAGGTGACCGTGCTGTACCACCCCGCCCGCCCCGGCCGGGGGCTGGCCGTCCACCCGGTGCGCCGGTTGCCGCCGCCTCCGAACGAGTTCGGGCTGGCGGCGCTCGCGCTGCTCTGCGCGCTGGGCGCGGCCGGCCTGCTGGTGCTGATGTTCTGACCGCGGGCCGGCCGGCCCGCGGTCACGTCCTGCCCAGGGCCGCCTGTTCCAGGTCGAGGTCGCGCTGGAGCAGCCGCAGGGTGGTGTCGCTGATCCGGTGCTCCTCGTACAGCCGGTGCAGCCGGTCGTTCTGCACCGTGATGACCTCGTGCCGCAGTTGGCGGTAGGCGTCGTCGGCCGTGTTGCCGTCGGGGGTCTCGGGGGTGCGGTCGAGCCGGGCGGTGAGGGCGCGGCGGACCCGGTCGACGGCGGTCTCCGGGACGGCCTCCAGTTCGGCCAGGCCGTCCACGTGGTCCAGGGCGGCGCGGTTGAGCTCGTCGCGGGCGTCGGCCTCCTCGCGCGCGGTGTGCTCGGGTTCCAGGGCGAGTCCGGAGCGGTTGACCACGGCGGCGAGGGTCAGTCCCTGGACGACCAGGGTGAGCACGACGTTGGAGACGGTCAGCACCAGGACCAGCGGCCGCCCGTCGAGCGCGGCGCCGCCCTCGGTCAGCAGCGGGATGGAGAGCGCGGCGGCCAGCGGCATGACGCCCCGGGTGCCGGCCCAGGTCACCACCCCGGCGACCCGCCAGGACAGCCGCCCCCGGCTGGGCCTGACGGCGCGGGTGAGCGGCAGGGTCCACAGCACCCGGACGGCGATCAGCACGGCGGCGATGGCCACCGACTGGAGCGGCCACCAGCCGGCGCCGGCCGGCAGCTCCCGGACCAGCGTGGGCAGTTCCAGGCCGACGATCGAGAAGACGACGCTCTCCAGCAGGAACACCACCACCGCGTACACGGCGTGCAGTTGCAGCCGGATCCGGGCGTCGGTGAGCCGGTGGCCGGAGCGGCCGAGCAGCACCCCGGCGACCACCACCGAGGTCACGCCGGAGGTGTGCGCGGACTCCGCCAGGACGTACGCCGCGTACGGGGTGACCAGGGCTATCACCGTCTCCAGCACCGGGTCGGTGGTGCGGCGGCGCAGCAGCCAGACCAGCCCGGCGACGGCCGCGCCGACCAGGCTGCCGCCCCCGCCGAGCAGCACCAGTTCGCCGCCCGCGGCGGGCAGGTCGACCGTCCCGCCGACCGCCACGGCGACGCCGACGGCGACCTTGAACAGCACCAGCGAGGTGGCGTCGTTGAACAGGCTCTCCGCCTGGACGAGCACCTGGACCCGCCCGGGCAGGGCGAGTCGGCGGCCGAGCGCGGTGACGGCCACCGGGTCGGTGCTGGAGAGCACGGCGCCGAGCACGAAGGCCATCGCGGGCGGCAGCCCGGCGACGGCGACGGCGAGGAAGCCGACGGCCGCGGCGGAGGCGAAGACCAGGCCGAAGGAGAGCACGGTGACGGGCCGCCAGACCGTGCGCAGGTCGCGCAGCGACAGTTCCTCGGCGGAGGAGTAGAGCAGCGGGGGCAGTACCACCGCGCCGATGACCTGCGGGGGGACGTGCAGCGCGGGGACGCCGGGGAGGAGGGCGACGCCGAGTCCGACGAGGACCAGCAGCGAGGGGGCGGGCACCCGCCATCGGCGGGCGAAGGTGGCCACGCTGGTGGCCAGGACGACCAGGACGAGAACGATCCCCACGGCGTGCATCTGCAGAAACGACCCATCGCACCATCGGGGTCGCCGTGGCCCGATCGCCGCAGTCGTCCCCCGAGCCGACCAGACTTCCCGGCACACCGATCGTCATCTTATCGGTCCTTTGGCGGGGTTCGGCAGGGAATTCCGGCGCCACGGCCCGCACCACCGGCCGGTGGTGCTGTTCCGAACGAGTTCACCGCATGCTCGCCGGAAGTCTTGCGGGCCGTGCACGTACGGAAGTTGGATGCACAACATCCCGCGATCCGCCGGGCCGACGACGTCCCCCCACGGAGCCCCGATGAACCTGCCGTCCCTGCGCCGCACCCTCGCCGCCGGTGCCGCCGCCACCGTGCTCGCCGCGCTCGGCGCCGCCCCGGCCGGCGCCGAGAGCGCCCCCGCCACCGCGCCGCCGCTGGACGTCCTGACCTACAACACCTTCCTGATGAGCACCTCGCTCTACCCCAACTGGGGCCAGCAGTACCGCGCCCAGGCGATCGCCTCGGCGGACTTCTTCCAGGGCCACGACGTGGTCGTGCTGGAGGAGGCCTTCGACAACGCCGCCTCCGACGCCCTGATCGCCAAGGCCTCCGCCGCCTACCCCTTCCACACCCCCGTGGTCGGCCGCTCCACCGGCGGCTGGGACGCCACCTCCGGCAGCTACAGCTCCACCACCCCCGAGGACGGCGGGGTCACCGTCCTCAGCAAGTGGCCGATCCTGCACAAGGAGCAGTACGTCTACAAGGACGCCTGCGGCTCCGACTGGTGGTCCAACAAGGGTTTCGCCTACGTCGTCCTCGACGTCGACGGCCGGCGCACCCACGTGGTCGGCACCCACCTCCAGTCCACCGACTCCGGATGTGCCAGCGGGCAGGCGGCCGCGATCCGGGCCAAGCAGCTCGGCGCGATGCGGGCCTTCCTGGACGCGAAGCGGATCCCGGCGGACGAGCCGGTGCTGGTCGCGGGGGACCTCAACATCGACTTCCACGGCCCCGAGTACCAGGCCCTGCTGGACAACGCCCACCTCGCCCCGGCCTCCGCCCGCACCGGCTGGCCGTACTCCTTCGACACCGCCGACAACTCCGTCGCCGCCTACCGCTAC
This sequence comes from Kitasatospora sp. NPDC059160, assembly GCF_042755465.1. Classification (NCBI taxonomy): domain Bacteria; kingdom Bacillati; phylum Actinomycetota; class Actinomycetes; order Kitasatosporales; family Streptomycetaceae; genus Kitasatospora; species Kitasatospora sp. NPDC059160. Next base: position 5,749 of record NZ_JBHZCN010000177.1, read on the forward strand.
CCGGGCGAGCCCAAGGAGGACCTCGACCACGTCCTCTACCGCGCCGACCACGCCCGCCCGCAGCAGTACACCAACGAGGTCCGCCGGGTGCACAGCGCGCCCTGGACGGTGAGCAGCTGGGGCAAGAGCTACACCTACACCGACCTCTCCGACCACTACCCGCTGATCGCGCGCTGAGGCCGGGCGGCGCCGTCCGGCCGGGGACGGCGCCGCAGGTCGGGCGGGGCAGGTGCCGCGCCGCAGGTCGGGCGGTGCGGGTGCGGGGCCGCTGTGGCGGGCATCACAGCGTCCGGGCCGGTTCGGGCTCCTACGATCGGGAGCGCGGACGCCGGCCACGCCGGGACCGGTGCCCGCCCGGCAGCCCCGCGATCCGGCCCGAGGAGAAGCGCACCTTGACCAGCCCCACCGCCGCACCCGACAGCTACTACCAGCGCACCGGCGAGCAGCAGTACAAGCCCACCGTCCACGCCCAGGGCGCCTGGCACCCGGACGAGCAGCACTTCAGCCCGGTGGGCGGCCTGATCGTCCACGCGATCGACCGGCACCGGGCCGGGCGCCCCGCCGACGGCCTCGCCCTGGCCCGGGTGAGCTTCGACATCCTCGGCCTGATCGCCCTGGACGAACTGGAGATCACGGTCGAGACCCTCCGCCCCGGCCGCACCATCGAGCTGGTGGAGGCGGTCGCCTCGATCGCCGGCCGCGCCGTGGTCCGGGCCCGGGCCTGGTTCCTGGCCGAGCAGGACACCGCCGCCGTGGCCGGCACCCACGACGAACCGCTGCCCGCGCCCGAGGAGTTCGAGCCCTGGCCGATGAGCGAGCAGTGGGCCGGCGGCTACATCGCCTCGGTGGAGGTCCGGCGCCGCTCCACCGCGCCCGGCCGGGCCGCCGCCTGGCTCACCACCCCGCTGGAGCTCGTCGCGGGGGAGGCCGCGAGCCCGCACGCCGCGTTCGTCGCCCTGGTCGACACCGCCAACGGCATCGCCGTCCGGGAGCAGCCCACCGAGTGGATGTTCCCGAACACCGACCTGACCGTCCACTTCCACCGCCGCCCCGGCGGCCGCTGGACCGGCCTGGACACCGGCGTCAGCTTCGGCCCGGCCGGCCACGGCGTCACCAGTACCGTGCTGCACGACGTCCACGGCCCGGTGGGCCGGGCCGAGCAGATCCTCACCGTCCGTCGGCAGCAGGGCAGTTGACAACTGAGGTGGGTGCCGCCGAGGCGGCGGCACCCACCGCGGAGCGGCTCAGCCCGGCAGCGAGTCCATGAAGGAGCTCACCGAGAAGACCGCTCTGCCGGGCCCGGCCGGGCCGTAGCCGGGCGGGGAGGAGAGGCCGAACTCCTCCAGGGTGGCCCGGTAGGCCTGCAGCAGCCGGATGTGGTACTCCAGCGGCGCGCCCTGGGGGTTGGCCTTGCCCAGCGGGGTGGTGGGCTCGGGGCACCAGGTGGTGAAGCGCGGCACCACCCCGTGGGACATGAAGAAGCGCAGCCCCTCCCGGGTGGAGGCGATCGCCTCGTCGACGGTGGTGAAGCCGAAGGGCTCGGCCATCTCCACGCCCGCCACGAAGTTGGGGATCACGTTCTCCGCGCCGAACACCTCGGTGGAGTCCAGGATCCGGCGGTGCCACTCGTCCCGGCCGACGTAGCGCTCCTTGCCGGGGCAGTAGAGCTCGAACAGGCGCTTGTCCCACACCTCGAAGTTGGGGTGGTAGATCCTCACGCCGTAGTCGTGGAAGCGCTGCACGTCGTCGCGCGGCAGCGCCTGGGCGACCACCTTGCCGATCCAGCGGTCGGGGAAGCGCTCCTCGATGGCCTTGGCGTACTGCCCGTAGAAGTCCGCCTCGTCCCGGCCGCCGACCTGCGAGGTGATCGCGCCGCCGGTGAGGGTGTACGCCCGGGAGGCGCGGGCGGTGTCGTGGCGGTCGATGATCTCCAGCGCCTCCAGCACCTCCTCGACCGGCTTGACCCCGGTGTACGGGCGGCCGGCGGCCTTGTGCTGGCGCCAGTTGTGGTTGATGTCGCAGTACTGGCACTCCTCCTTGGCGCCGAAGTACTGGCACACCCGGAACACCGTGAGGTAGATCAGGTAGCCCCACTGGATGGTCGGGGCGACCTCCATCACCGACTTCCCGTTGGCCAGGGTGTGCCGGTAGTAGTCGGGCATCGGCGGCAGGCCGACGTCGGCGATCCGCGCGCCGTCCAGGTAGAGGCCGAGCGTGCCGTCCTCACCCGCACGCACCCGGTACGGCGAGTCCGGGTTGACCCGCACCGACACCACCGTGCGGCGCAGCCCGTACGGCCCGCCGGTCAGCACGACCTCCTCCGGCGGCCGGTTCAGCGCGGCGGCGCCCAGCTCGGGCAGGGTGCGGTGGTCGAAGGAGAAGATGAAGTACGACTTCGGTTTGATCTCGCCGCTGCCGTCGGCCCCGGTGCTGCCGCTGAGGGCGGACTCGTCGAAGGCCATGCCGCCGCGCAGCAGGTCCTCCTTGATCACCGCCTCCCGGGGCACGTCGGGGAAGCGCTCCATGAGGTCCTCGACGACTTCGGTGCGGCTGCGGGCCTGGCTCTCCATGTGCTGGTCTTCCTTCCTGGCCGCGTTCCTCTCACGGCGCCCCGCCCATTCTTCTCCCCCTTACGCCATCGGCGGGCGGCGGGACACCGGCCCACCCGCCGGTCGTCGCCCGGTCGCCCGCGGCCCGCCCGCCGGGTGCATGCGGGGGTGCGGGTGGGGGCGCGGGCGGTCCGGATCGGGTGATCCGCGGTCGAACGGCCCGCACTGCGGGGGGTGCGACGCCGTCGGGCGGCGCGGACACGGATGGTGATCGGCAGGTTGACGCGCTGCCCGGGCGGGCGGGGGCCGTCCGGCGCGGAACCGCAGCCCGGGGCCCCGGGTGGACCGATGCACGACACCGGCGCGGCCAAACGCCGTGAGCCGGAACGTTCACCCTATCGGGTGTAGAAGATCGTCCGTTGCGATCCGGAACGGGCTTTCGCGCCTACGGTGGGGAACCGAGCGAGACGGGGCCCGCGGCGTGGAGTTCCCCGTCGCGGCGGGCGAGATGACGACCCGTCACACCAGGCGATCCCTCTCAGAGGAGGCTCCATGCCCCTGTGCACCAGAACGGGTACCCCACCCGGGCCCGTCGACGCCCCGGCGGTGGGCTCATGAGCTCCCCGGCGATCGACCGGATCCTGCGCGGCCCGACCGGACTCGGCACCGCCGGGCTGCAGTTGAGGCCGCCGACGCCGGTGGCCGAGGCCGGGACGTCCGAGGCTGCGGTGCCCGAGGCTGTGGCGCCCGAGGCCGCGGTGTCCGAGCTTGCGGATCCCGAGCTGCCGCTGGCGCAGACACCGGCGGTCGACGTCGCGGTGGTGGACGCGTCGGTGGTCGAGGTGGCCGTCGGCGCCGTCCCGGCCGCGGGGGCCGCGCTGGTCGGGGCCGTCGCGTCGGAGGCCCTGGCGGCCGCGGCCGCCGCGCTGGAGGCCGTCCTCCCCGAGGCCCTGCCGTCCGCGCCCGTGCCGTCGTCCGCCCCCGTGCTGCCCTCCGGTCCCGCGCTGACCTTCGGGGCCCCGGCCGCGGCGCGGAGCGGTGGCAAGCCGAAGACCGGCGACCCTATCCCCGGGCTCTACCACCACCCGATCGCCGAGCCCGACCCGGTGCGGGTGGCGGAACTCAGTCTCAAGATCAAGGCCTGGGCGATCGACGAGATCGAGCTCTACCCGCCGGAGTGGGAGAAGGACTTCGACGGGTTCTCCACCGGGCGCTACATGGTGGCCTGCCACCCCGACGCGCCGAGCGTCGACCACCTGATGCTCGCGGCCCGCCTGATGGTCGCCGAGAACGCGGTGGACGACTGCTACTGCGAGGACCTCGGCGGCTCGCCCGTCGGCCTGGGCAGCCGCCTGCTGCTCGCGCACACCGCGCTGGACCCGCTGCACACCACCGCGGAGTACCACCCGGCCTGGGAGGCCTCGCTCTCCGAGGACGCGCCCCGGCGCTCCTACCGGTCCGCGATGGACTACTTCGTCGCGGCCTCCACGCCCGCCCAGGCTGACCGCTTCCGGCACGACATGGCGCGGCTGCACATGGGGTACCTGGCCGAGGCCTCCTGGGCCGAGGCCGAGCACGTGCCGGAGGTCTGGGAGTACCTGGCGATGCGCCAGTTCAACAACTTCCGCCCCTGTCCGACGATCACCGACACCGTCGGCGGCTACGAGCTGCCCGTCGAGCTGCACGCGCTGCCCGCCATGCAGCGGATCATCGCGCTGGCGGGCAACGCGACCACCATCGTCAACGACCTGTACTCGTACACCAAGGAGCTCGCCAGCCCGGGGCTCCACCTGAACCTGCCGACGGTGATCTCCGAGCGGGAGGGCGTCTCGCGCCAGGAGGGCTACCTCAAGGCCGTCGGTGTCCACAACGAGCTGATGCACGCCTTCGAGGCCGAGTCGGCCGCGCTGGCCGTCGCCTGCCCGGTGCCGACCCTGGTGCGCTTCCTGCGCGGGGTGGCCGCCTGGCTCGACGGCAACCACTACTGGCACCAGACCAACACCCACCGGTACAGCCTGCCCGACTTCTGGTAACGCGCCGGTCGGCAGTCGCACCTTTTCGATAACCAACCCTGATCACCCTGGAGTTGACCCACATGTCCGTGACCGACGACATCACCACCGCCGGCACCGCCATTCCCGGCCCGGCCACCCCGTACCAGAGCGACATCGCGCGCTACTGGAACAACGAGGCCCGCCCGGTGAACCTGCGCCTGGGCGACGTCGACGGCCTGTACCACCACCACTACGGCATCGGCGAGATCGACCAGGAGGCGATCGGCGACCCGGCCGACAGCGAGCGTGAGAAGAAGGTCATCGCCGAGCTGCACCGCCTGGAGTCCGCCCAGGCCGACGTGCTGCTCGACCACCTCGGGGACATCAAGGCCGAGTCCACCCTGCTCGACGCGGGCTGCGGCCGCGGCGGCTCGATGGTCATGGCCCACCAGCGCTTCGGCTGCCGGGTCGAGGGCCTGACCCTCTCCACCCAGCAGGCCGAGTTCGGCAACAAGCGCGCCGCCGAGCTGGGCATCGGCGACTTCGTCCGCTCCCGGGTCGCCAACATGCTCGACATGCCGCTGGAGAACGGCTCGGTGGCCGGCTCCTGGAACAACGAGTCCAGCATGTACGTGGACCTGCACGACCTGTTCGCCGAGCACTCCCGGGTGCTGGCCGTCGGCGGCCGCTACGTGACCATCACCGGCTGCTGGAACCCGAAGTACGGCCAGCCGTCGAAGTGGGTCTCGCAGATCAACGCGCACTTCGAGTGCAACATCCACTCCCGTCGGGAGTACCTGCGGGCGATGGCCGACAACCGCCTGGTGCCCCAGGCCGTCATCGACCTGACCCCGGACACCCTGCCCTACTGGGAGCTGCGGAACACCACCTCGCTGGTCACCGGCATCGAGGAGGCGTTCATCGAGTCCTACAAGGACGGCTCCTTCCAGTACGTGCTGATCGCCGCCGACCGGGTCTGACCCCGGCGCCGGACCGACGGGGGGGGGGGCCCCGCCCCCGGGCCCGGGGGGGGGGCCCGCGCCGGGGGGGGGGGGGGGTTTTTAAAAAAAAAAGAGACGAGCACAAAAACAAAG
>NZ_JBHZCN010000178.1:0-10961 GCF_042755465.1 Kitasatospora sp. NPDC059160
GCGGGCGTCGTGTTGGTGCACCACCCCTGTCTCCCCCCTCACACCCCCCCCCCCCCCCCCCGGCGCCCCGGGCGCGGCCGGCCGCGCGGGCGGCCGCCCCCCCCGGGGCCCCCGGTCCGCGCTCAGGTCGGTGAGCGCATCGGTGAGGATCTCGCGGGCCTCGTCCGCCCGCCCCTGTTCGATCAGCGCGGTGCCCAGCTCGGTCAGCGCCTTGGTCATGCTGTCCGGGCGCCCGACCGCCCCGTAGTGCACCAGGGCCTGCCGGTAGGCCTTCTCGGCGGCCGGCCAGCGCTTCAACGCCGCCCGGTCCTGGCCGAGTTCGTGCGCCGTCATGGCCGCCAGCAGGTGCATCAGCGGCGAGGACCAGCGCTCCACCAGCTCCAGCGCGCCGGCCAGCGCGCGGCGGCGGACGTCCACCGCCTCCTCGGCCCGGCCCAGCTCGCGCAGACAGGTCGCCGCCCCGCGCAGGGTGACCAGCCGTCCGATCATCGCGGCCCGGTTGTCGACCTCGGCGAATGCGTCCGCCGCCCGCTGGTAGCTCTCGCTCGCCTCCCGGTGGCGCTGCAGCTGCCGAAGCCCGGAGCCGAGGTAGGTGAGCGCCCAGCCCTGCTGCTCGTGGTCGCCCAGCCCCTGGGCCAACTCCAGCCCCTCACCGGCGAGTTCGATGCCGCGCTGGTAGCGGTGCAGACAGGTGGTGTACGTCCAGGCCAGGTAGTTCACGTGCACCGCCTCGGCCCGCCGGTCGCCGCAGGCCCGGGCGGCGTCCACCGACAGCTGGAACACCTCGCCCCAGAGGTCCCAGCTCAGCAGCCGGTCGGAGAACCAGTGCATGGCCTCGGCGGTGTCGATCACCTCCCGGTGGCGGCCCTCCCGCTGGGCCCGGTAGAGCGCGGCCAGCCACTCCGGGTGCTCCTCCTCCAACCAGCGGGCCGACTCGGTGAGGAGCAGCGCCGGATCGTCGGCGGAACCACCGGCGGAGGCGTCGGCCGAGGCGTCCGGGTCGAAGCGCAGGCCGTGCCCGGCCGCCTCGCGCAGCAGCCGGCGCCCGGCCTCGGTACGGGCCTCGGCGACGGCCCCGGCCGGCTCGTCGGCGGCCAGCCGCTCGCCCGCGTACAGCCGCACCAGGTCGTGCAGCCGGTAGCGCTCCGGGGTGGCGGGCTGCACCAGGCCGGCGTCGACGAGCTGCTCCAGGAGCAGCTCGGTGCGCCCGGCCGACAGCCCCGCGTAGTGCGCCAGGACGGCCGCGGTGAAGTCCTGCCCGGCGGTCAGTGCGCAGCGCCGGAGCACCAGCCGGGCTTCGGCCGGCAGCCTGCGGTAGGACAGCTCGAAGGCCGGACGGACCGCCAGGTCCCCGGTCTCCAGGAGGTCCAGGCGGTTCTCCTCGGCGGCGAGCTGGCGCGTCAGTTGGGCCACCGGCTGCTGCGGCCGGGCCACCAGCCGCTGCCCGGCGATCCGCAGCGCGAGCGGCAGGTAGCCGCACAGCCGGGCCAGGTCCGCGGCGGCGGCCGGTGCGGCCTCGACCCGTTCCGGCCCGGCGATCCGGGCCAGCAGGGCGGTGGCCTCGACCGGGGAGAGCACGTCGAGCCGCAGCCGGTGCACGGCCTCCAGGCCGGGCAGCGCGTGCCGGCTGGTCACGATGGTGACGGCGGGGCCGACGCCGGGCAGCAGCGGGCGCACCTGGCTCTCGTCGACGGCGTCGTCCAGCACCAGGACGAGCCGTCGGTCGCGCACCAGGGCGCGGAACAGTCCGGCCCGTTCCTCCGTCCCGGCGGGCACCGCGCCGTCCTTGACCCCGAGGGCGCGCAGCACCTGGCCGAGCGCCTCCCGGGCGGGCAGCGGGGTGGCGGCCATGCCGCCGAGGTCCAGCGAGAGCTGGCCGTCCGGGAAGGCCGGGGCGAGGGCGTGGGCGGCGTGCAGGGCGAAGGCGGTCTTGCCCAGGCCGGGCTGGCCGCTGATCAGCACCACCCGGGGGTGGGCGGGGTGCCGGTCCGCGGTGAGGGCGGCGAGGTCGGCGAGGGCCTGCTCGCGGGCGGTGAAGTCGGCGAGGTCGCGCGGCAGGGCGAGGGCTCCGGGCACCGGCGGGTCGGTCCGGGGCCCGGGGCCGCCGGGCGGTGCCTGGTCCGGGGCCGTACCCGGCCCGGGCGCCCCGGCGGCCCGGTGCGGCCCTGCGGACGGTCCGGCAGGGTCGGCGGCCGGTCCGCCGGGGCCGGTGGCCGCCGGGCTCGCGGCGCCGGTCGCCGGGCCCTGCGGGGGCACCTGCCGCACGCCCCGGGGGCGGCCGGACTGGGCGGCCCGCTCCAGCGCGGCGGTCTGCGGGCCGTCCAGGCCCAGGGCGGCGGCCAGCGCCTGCACGGTACGCCGCTGCGGTCCTCGGGTGCGGCCGCGCTCCATGTCCCCGAGGGCCCGCAGGCTGACCCCGGCGGTGGCCGCCAGGTCCTCCTGGGTCAGCCCGGCCGTCACCCGGTGGCCGGCCAGCAGATGGCCGAACTCCCCGGTTCCGCTCGCAACCACCATCTGCCCGCCCCGCCCCCTGGTCCGCTGGTCCGCGCTCGCGCAGTTCCGCCGCAGTTCTGCCGGGCCGCACGCCGGGCAGATCGTCTCAGGCAGAAGTATGCCCCGTGGGACGGGCCGCGCGTACCCGGCCGCGGCCTGCGGGGATGTGGGAGGGACGGGCGCCCGGCGGGCGGAACCGCCCAGCGGAACCGCCTGTAGTTCCGCCTACCCCGTTGCCAGGGGAGGCAGTTGTGCACTCCCCCGACCACTCCCCCGACCACTTCCTCGACCCCGCCGGGGCCCCAGCGGCCCCCTGAGCGCCGCTCAGCGCTCGCCCGCGGCCAGCGCCCGTTCCTGCCGTCGGGCCTCCGTCCCCTCGACGCTGCGGCCGAGCGCGAACAGCAGGTCGGCGAGCAGCCCGTGCGAGCGCGCCTCCACGGCCGGGTCGCCGACGGTGCGGCCGAGGGCGACGGCGAGCCGGGCCGAGGACAGCGCCGCGTCCCGGCGGCCGAGGGCGTGCAGGGCGCGGGCCCGGCCGTGGGTGGCGAGCACCGCCGCGCGGTCGGTCCGGACCCCCTCGCCGGTGCCGGAACGCTCCGCGCCCGGCCGGGCGGGGCCCGAACGCCCCCGGGCCGTACGGTCGGTGGCGATCCGGACCGCCTCGTCGGCGTGCGCCAGCGCCCGCTCCGGGGCGCCGACCCGCACCAGGGCCTCGGCGAGTTCGGTGAGCGCCCCGACCAGCAGGTGCCCGGTGGCCGGGGCCCGGGCGGCGGTCACCAGCTCGGTGAGCAGCGGCACCGCCCGGTCGTACTGCCCGGCCCGGGCCAGGGCGGCCGCCACCCGGCTGCGGCAGTGGTGGCGCAGCAGCGCGTCCCCGGCCCGGTCGGCGGCCGCGACGGCGGCGCCGAGCTGCTCCAGGGCGGTGCGGTGGGCCGCCCGGTGGACGTGCAGGACGGCCAGGTCGGTGCCCAGCCGGGCGAGCGCCGCGTCGTCCCGGGCGGCCTTCGCGGCGCGCAGCCCGGTCTCGGCGACGGCCCGCCGGTGCGCCCGGTCCTCGCCGCCGGTGTCCCCGGACAGTTCGTACAGCCGGCCGATCCGGTGGGCGAGCAGCCAGGCGGCGCCGGTGCGCCCGTACTGTTCGGCGCACAGGACGACGGCGTGCAGCGCGCTCTCCTCCCGGCGGAACCAGGCCGCCGGCCGGGCTCCGTCGCCACCGGCGGCGCCACCGCCGTCGCCACCGCTGCCGTCGCCGCTGCCGTCCGGGCCCCACGGGGCGGTCAGCTCCAGGTAGTGGGCGATCAGCCGGTCGAGGGCGCCGAACCGTTCCTCGCAGTCCAGTTCGGCGGCCTGTCCGGCGGCGTAGCGGCGGACCAGCTCGCGGCGGGCGTAGTGGCCGGGTGCGGTCTCGGCGAGCAGGTGGACGGCGTCGAGCGCGGTCAGCAGGGTGCGGGCGGCGGCGGGCCGCAGGTCGGCGAGCGCGGCGGCGGTGGCGGTGTCGATCACCGCGCCGGGGTGCAGTCCCAGCAGGGTGAACAGCCGGGCGGCGGCGGGCGGCAGGGTCCGGTAGGTGCGGTCCAGGGCGGCGGTGATGCCGCTCGGGTCGGGCCCGCCGCCGACGCCGGCCAGGGCGGTCAGGCCGGTCTGCTCGTCGGCGAGTTCGGCGGCGAGGTCCCCCGGGGTCCAGTCCGGGCGGGCGGCCAGGCGGGCGGCGGCCAGGCGCAGGGCCAGCGGCAGGCGGTCGCAGCGTTCGGCGAGTTCGTCGAGTTCGGCGGCGGTCCGCGGGGCGGTGGCGGGGCGGTCCGGGCCGAGGGCGCGGGCGAGCAGCGCGCGGGCGTCCTGGGCGTTGAGCGGGCCGAGCGGCAGCGCCAGGGCGTCCTCGTGGAGCAGCAGTGCGCGCAGCCGGTCGCGGCTGGTGACGACGGCGACCGGGCCCAGGACGGAGCCGACCGTCGCGGGCCGGCCGGGCAGCAGCGGGGCGAGCCGCGGGTGGTCGGCGGCGTCGTCCAACAGGATCAGGATCCGGCGGTCGGCGAGCAGGGCGCGGTAGCGGGCGGCGCGTTCCTCCAGCCCGGCGGGGACGGCCTCGGGGGCGACGCCGAGGTCGGTGAGGAACCCGGCCAGGACGTCCGCGGGTTCGCGCGGCCCGTCCGGGTGGGTGCCGCGCAGGTCGGCGCGGAGCACGCCGTCCGGGAAGCGCTGCGCCGCCCAGTGCTGGACGAGAGCGGTCTTGCCCGCTCCGGCCGGGCCGGTCACCAGGATCGGACGGCCGGTCCGGGCGGCGACGGCCAGGGCCTCGTGCAGGCCGGCGAGTTCGGCGCTGCGGCCGACGAAGCGCCGGTCGGGCGGGGCGTGGCGGGCCAACTGCTCGCCGGCCATGCGTAGTTCCGGACCGGGCGGGCCGGACAGCCGGGTCAGCGCGTGGTCGTACCGGGCCCGGGCCTCCAGGCCGCGGCCGGCCTGCTCCAGGCACTGGACCAGCCGGGCCGCCAGCGGCTGGCGGCCCGGGTGGGCGTCGGCGGCCGCGCCGAGTTCGGCCACCAGTTCACCGCCGCGGCCGGCCAGCAGCAGCCGTTGGGCCAGCCGGTCCAGGGTGCGCAGCCGCAGGTCGGTGAGGGCCGGGAGGGTCCGGGTGCGCAGCAGCTCGGAGCCGCAGTCGGCGAGCGCCGGGCCGCGCCACAGGTCGAGGGCGGCGCGCAGCAGCGGGACGGCCGGATCGTCGGCGCCGAGCCGGGCGGCGGAGCCGGGCAGCAGCACCCCGGCCCGGTCGTGCAGCGCGCCGAAGCGGACCAGGTCCACCCGGTCCGCGTCACCCTCCAGGACGTACCCGCCGCCGCGGGTGCCCAGCACCAGCCGGGGGTCGTCCAGTCGGCGGCGCAGCGCGGCCACGTGCCCTTGGAGGGCGGCCCGGGCGGTGGGCGGTGCGGCGCCGTCCCAGACCAGTTCGATCAGTTCCTCGGCGCCCACCGGCTGGTTCAGCCGGACGGCCAGCGCCGCCAGCAGCGCGCGCCGCTTCGGGGCCGAGGGGGTGACCACCGTGCCGTCCGCCCGCCGGACCGTCATCGGCCCGAGCAGCTCGATCTCCATGCTCCCCTTCCCGTCGGGGGTCGTCGGCCTCCGGTGCCGCGCCGTCGCCCCCGTAGGGAGGGACGACGGGGCGGGCCCGAGCGGTTCAGTTCCCGGGCCCTGCCCGGTTCAGTTCCCGGGCCCGTCGGCCGGCCCGCCCGGGGCCGGTTCGCGGTCGGCCCAGGCCGGTGCGGTCCGGCGCTCGGGCCCGGCGAGGACCTGGACGTCGAACGGCGCGTACTCGTTGCCGTGGTCGCGTGCGGTGTAGCCGGCCGCCGTGAGGATCGCGATCATCGCGGTGGCCATCGCGGTCTGGGCCTCGCCCGACTGCCGGACCGCCGGGGTCTCCCCGTCGGCCTGCTGCGCCTCCTCCCCGGCCCGGCCGCGCAGCCGGGGGCTGACGTGCCAGCTGACCAGCACTTCCGGGTCCGCCGCGCCGAAGTGCTGGTTCCAGGTGCTGACCCGGACCTCGGCGCCGGTGGCGAGGCCGCGGTGCAGGCCGGGGGCCGTCACCGGCAGCCCGGCGGCGGCGAGTTCGTCGCGGACCCGCTGGGCCAGCCGCTCGTACCGGGCGTTCACGTGTCTCTCGGAGTGCTCGTCCATGCCCGCACGCTATCCGGCCCGGGCACCGCCGCGGCAACCGGCGGCCGCGGGGCGCTACGGGGCGGGCGGGACGCCCGGACACGCCCCCAGGCAACCATCCGGCCCCTCCTGGGACTCTGTACCCCTGGCGGCCCGCGCGGCGACGAGCGTCCGGGCACGAACCGGGCCGGTGCGCGCAGGACGACTGCTCCGTCCCGGGGGCCGCCGTCGGATCATCGGGCGGGACGAGGTGGGGGTACGGGTGCGGATTCGGCTGCTCGGGCCGGTGGAGCTTCGGCTCGCGGCGGGCGGCCTCGCCACGCTGGCGGGGTCGCAACGGCGCGCGGTGCTGGCACTGTCGGCGCTGCGGCTGGGGCAGGTGGTCGGCATGGACCAGTTCTGCGAGCTGCTGTGGGGCGAGCGGGCGCCGGCCAGCGCCCGGGCGGCGGTGCAGGGGCACGTCGCGGCGCTGCGCAAGGTGCTCGCCGACACCCCGTTCGAGCTGCACACCCGGGCCCACGGCTACCTGTTGAGCGGGCCGGCCGAGGAGGTGGACGCGCTGCGGTTCGCGGGGCTGGCCGGGCGGGCCGCCGACCGCGCCGACCGGGGTGCGGACGGGGAGGCGGTCGCGCTGCTGGAGGAGGCGCTGTGGCTGTGGCGCGGGGAGGCGCTGGCGGACCTGCCGGACACCCCCCTGCGGGCCGCGACCGCGGAGCAGTTGAAGCAGTCCGCGACGGCGGCCCTGCTCCGGTGGTCCGCGCTGCGGCTGGGGCAGGGCGCGGGGGCGGCGGCGGTGCCGCTGCTGGAGCAGAGCGTCCGGCGGGACGGGCTGCGCGAGGAGCTGGTGGCGCTGCTGATGCGCTGTCTGCACCAGGCCGGACGGCCCGCGGAGGCGCTGAGCGCCTACCACCGGACCAGGCTGCGGCTGGACCGCGAGCTGGGCATCCGGCCCGGGCCGGCGCTGCGGGCGGCGTTCGCCGAGGTGCTGGCGGACGACCGGCCGGCGCCGGTCGCGGTACCGGCCGCGGCCCCGGCGGCCGTCCCGGTGCCGGCCGCGGCCGGCGGGTCCCTTCCCCCGCCCGCCGGACCGCTCCCGACGGTCCCCCGGCAGCTGCCCGGGCTGCGCGTGGAACTGATCGGCCGCACCGCCGAGTTCCGCTGGCTGGACCGCGCCTGCGCCCCCGACCGGGCCACCGACGGACCGGCCCTGGTGGTCGGCCCCGCCGGGACCGGCAAGAGCGCCCTGGTCACCGCCTGGGCCCACCGGGCCGCCGACCGCTACCCGGACGGCCGGCTGTACGCGGACCTGCGCGGCCTCGACCCGGCCGGGCCGGCCGAGCCCGGCGCCGTCCTCGGCCGCTTCCTGCGCGCCCTCGGCGTCCCGGAGTGCGCCCTCCCGCCCACTCGGGCCGGCCGTGCGGCGCTCTACCGCGAGCGCACCCGGGGCCGCCGGCTGCTGGTCGTCCTGGACGACGCCGCCGACGCCGACCAGCTCGCCGACCTGCTGCCCGAGGGGCCGGGCTGCGCCGCCGTGGTCACCGCGCGCTGCTCCCTGGAGAAGCTGGTCGCCACCGACGACGCCGCCCTGCTGCGGCTGACCGCGCTGCCCGAGGACGACGCCCTGGCCCTGCTGGAGCACCTGCTGACGCCGAACCGGCTGCGCCCCGAACCGTCCGCCGCCACCGCACTCGTCCGGCTCTGCGAGGGCCTGCCGCTCGCCCTGCGGATCGCCGCCGCGCGGCTGGCCGCCCACCCGGAGTGGACGGTCGCCGCGCTGGTCGCCGACCTGGCCGACGAGGAGGGCCGGCTGGCCGCCCTGGAGCTCGACGAGCGCACCGGCCTGCGCCAGCAGCTGCTCCTCAGCCACCGCCAACTGCCGCCGTCGGCAGCCCGGTTGCTCGCCCTGCTGGCCGTCCACCCGGGCCCGGAGGTGGACGGCCAGGCGGCCGCCGCCCTGCTCGACACCGACCCGGCCACCGCCCACCGGGCGCTCGGCGAGCTGGCCTCCCGGCATCTGCTCACCGGCACCGCCCCGGGCCGCTACCACCGCACCGAGCTGGTCCGGCTGTTCGGCGTCCAGCTGCTCGCCGAACAGCCCGAGCAGCTCCGGGAGCAGGCCCGCGCCCGGCTGCTGGACCACTACCAGGCCGCGCTGCAGCACTGCGGCGGCTACCTCGACCCCGGCCAGGAGGACGCCGGGGTGCCCGCCCGGAGCCCGCAGGCCGTCCCGCCCGTGGTGGACATCCGCACCGCGCTCGACTGGTTCCGCGCCGAGGAGCCCGCGCTGCGGGCGCTGATCGACGAGGCCGCCGTCAGCGACCCCGGCCGGGCCTGGCGGCTCGCCCTGACCACTGGTTCGCTGTACTACGGCGCCAGCCGCTTCACCGACTGGCTGGCCCGCGCCGAGGTCGGCCTGGCGGCGGCGGAGCGCTGCGCGGACCCGGTCGCGGTGGCGTTCCTGCACAACTGCCGGGCCCAGGCACTGGTCGCCCTGGAGCGCCGGCACGAGTCGGCCGAGGCGTCCCGGCGCGCGGTGGCGGCCGCCGAGTCCGCCGAGGGGCCGGCCGCCGCCTCGGCGCGGGTGCGGGCACAGGCCTCGCTGGCCCTGGTCACCGCGATGCTCGGGGACTCCGCCGGGGCGCAGCGGCTGGCGGCGGAGGCGACCGCGCTCGCCGTCCGGTCGGGCGACCGGAAGCGGCTGGTCGACGCCCTGGTCCACCAGGGCTGGGTGAGTCTGGCGACCGGGGATCCGACGGCCGCCCAGCGGCTGTCCCAGGAGGCCCGGGAGCTGCTGCCGCCCCGCCCGGTCACCCAGGTGCACCTGTGGTCGCTGCTGACCGAGGCGCAGGCCCTGCCGCCGACCGTCCGGGACCACGCCGCGGACCTGGCCTGGCACCGGCTGCTGGCCGCCTGCGAGGAGGCGGGCCTGCTCTACCTCCACGCGGTCACCGAACAGTCCTACGCGGCCCACCTGGTGGCCCGGGGCCGCGCGCCGCAGGTGCGCGAGCGGCTGGCCTCGGCGCTGGAGCGCTTCCGCCGGCACGACCGGCTGGCCGGGCACCGCAGCGAGTTCACGGCCGGTCTGGAGGCCTCGCTCAGCCTGCGCGCCGGGGACGGACCGGAGGCCGGGTGCGCACCCGGCGGGCCGCCGGGCGGCGCACCCGGCAGCGCACCCGGCAGCGACCGGACCGCCGTGGACGGTCCGGTCGCGTAGCGCTCACCCGACGGCCGTCCCCCGGAGTCCTACCGAGGGTTCGGCCGGAGGGATCAGCCGGGGGTTGTTGGGCCAGGGGTTCAGCCGGTGGCCGGCGCGTACCCGTGCTCGGCCGCCAGCACCGGCCGCAGGGCCCGGACGGCGTAGAAGTTGCGGGACTTGACCGTCCCCGGCGGCACCCCCAGCTGCGCCGAGGCCTCCAGCACCGAGCGGTCCTTGAGGTGCAGCTCGACCAGCACCTCGCGGTGGTGCTTCTGCACCCGCCGCAGTGCCAGCGCGATGTCCCGGGCGACCACCACCTGCTCGTACGGGTCGTCGGCGAGCGGGCGGTCCTCCACCGGCTCGCCGATGGCCTCCTGGGCGCGGGCGGCGGCCATCCGGTAGTGGTCGATCGCGATCCGGCGGGCGACGGTGAACAGCCAGGGGCGGCTGTGCTCCGGGCCGGCGGCCAGGGCCTCCGGGTGCTGCCAGGCGCGCAGCAGGGTCTCCTGGAGGATGTCCTCGGCCTTGCCGCGGTCGCCACCGGTGTTGCGCAGCAGGGCGCGCAACAGGTAGCCGCCGTGCAGCCGGTGGATCTCGGCCAGGGTGTCGGGGTCAAGGGTCCGTCGGACCGGGGCCGGCTCCGGCACCGCGACGGGGTCGGCAGGGGGGCCCGCGGGCGGCTGGGCGACGGACGTGGGCGGAGCGACGGACTGCTTCGACACGCGCTACCTCTCAGGTCGGGCAAGGGCACATGGCAGGGCTTCCGCCGGACATCCCCCGTGGCGGTAGACATCAGCCTGCCGGGCGCCGCCAAGGACCTGCCAACGATCCGCCAACGCCCGGACCGGGCGGCACCCGGCGCGGCGCCGGGTGCCGCCCCGTCGTGCCGGGGAGGCCGCGCCGGGCTCAGTCCGTGCCGGGTGCCGCCGGGCCGCCGTTGAGCGCCTCCACCAGGTCCTGCACCCCGTCCTCGCCCCGGTGCTCGATCAGCACCGCGACCCAGCCGGCCAGCCGTTCGCGCTCGGCCACCGTCCACCCCGGTGCGGAGGGGTGCTCGTCCACCACCAGCGCCCGGGCCAGGCCCAGCAACCCGGGGGTGGGTTCCGCGCGCCGCTGGCGCTCCGGCAGCACCCCCAGCGCCAGCCGCCGGGCGACGGCCGTCACCTCGGCCGCGCCGCAGGCCGGCACCGCCAGCCCGGACGGCCCCGGCACCACCGGTGCGCCCATCTGCACCAGGGCCGCGATGTACTCCCGCACCTCCGGCCCGTCCGCTTCCATCCGGCGTTCCTCCCCCGTCCCGTTCCGTCCCGCTCTACGGCGCCCACCCCGGTCGGGGTTCAGGCGCAGCCCACCGACCGTACCGGTCGGTACGGTTACGGCCTGAAACCCGCCGGTCCGGCCGTCGTTCCGGCCGTCGTTCCGGCCCGGTCGGGCCGGACCGCATTGTGCCGGTCGGTGATGAGAAACCGCGGACCCGACACCACCGACACCACCGCAGCCGCCGCCACCGGGAAACGGCGCGGGGGGCGCGGGGGGGGGCGCGCGCCCCGCCCCCGGGCCCGGGGGGGGGGGGCGTCGCCGGGCGCGGCCCCCCCCGCGGGGGAGGGGGGGGGGGGGGGGTGGGGAG
>NZ_JBHZCN010000179.1:0-10830 GCF_042755465.1 Kitasatospora sp. NPDC059160
GTACGTCCAGTACGAGGCCGACTCGGGCGCACGCCCAGCCGGGCGCCCAACGCCGCGCGCTGATCTGCCAAGATCCGCCGGACAGGCCCTAGCCGGAAAGCCGAACGGCCCGGCCGGAGCTCCGAGCCGCGACTCGCGCGCTCGCTCCGGCCGGGCCGTTCGGCCTCCGTCACACGGGTCAGTCGCCGCAGCAGGCGCCGCCCGCCGGGGCGGCCGACGGCAGCTCGGCCGGGGCGCCGATCTTCGGCAGGCCGAGCATGACGCCCGCCGGCTTGTCGGCCGGCTTGGCCTGGCGCTTCTCCCAGGCGTCGCCGGCCCGGGTGCGGCGCACCCCGAGGGTCGGGCCCTCGGCCAGCAGGTGGTGCGGGGCCGCGTAGGTGATCTCGACGGTCACCACGTCGCCGGGGCGCACCGGCTCGTCCGGCCTGGTGAAGTGGACCAGCCGGTTGTCGGGGGCGCGGCCGGACAGGCGCTGGGTCCTGTCGTCCTTCTTGCCCTCGCCCTCGGCGACCAGGATCTCCAGGGTGCGGCCGACCTGCTTCTTGTTCTCGTCCCAGGAGATCTCCTCCTGGAGCGCGATCAGCCGGTCGTAGCGGGCCTGGACGACCTCCTTGGGCACCTGGTCGGCCATCTCCGCGGCGGGGGTGCCGGGGCGCTTGGAGTACTGGAAGGTGAAGGCGTTGGTGAAGCGGGCCTCGCGGACGACGTGCATCGTCTGCTCGAAGTCCTCCTCGGTCTCGCCGGGGAAGCCGACGATGATGTCGGTGGAGATCGCCGCGTCCGGCATCGCCTCGCGGACCTTGCGGATGATCCCGAGGAAACGGTCCTGCCGGTACGAGCGGCGCATCGCCTTGAGGACCTGGTCCGAGCCGGACTGCAGCGGCATGTGCAGCTGGTGCATCACGCTCGGGGTCTCGGCCATCGCGGCGATCACGTCGTCGGTGAAGTCGCGCGGGTGCGGCGAGGTGAAGCGGATCCGCTCCAGGCCCTCGATCTGCCCGGCGGCGCGCAGCAGCTTGGAGAAGGCCTCGCGGTCGCCCAGGTCGGAGCCGTAGGCATTGACGTTCTGGCCGAGCAGGGTCACCTCGATGACGCCCTCGTCGACCAGCGCCTCGATCTCGGCGAGGACGTCGCCGGGGCGGCGGTCCTCCTCCTTGCCGCGCAGCGCCGGGACGATGCAGAAGGTGCAGGTGTTGTTGCAGCCGACCGAGATCGCGACCCAGGCCGCGTACGCCGACTCGCGGCGGGTGGGCAGCGTGGAGGGGAAGGTCTCCAGCGACTCCAGGATCTCGACCTGGGCCTTGCGCTCGACCGCGGCCCGCTCCAGCAGCGCCGGCAGGTGCCCGATGTTGTGGGTGCCGAACACCACGTCGACCCAGGGGGCGCGCTTGACGATGGACTCGCGGTCCTTCTGGGCCAGGCAGCCGCCGACGGCGATCTGCATGCCCTGGTGGCGGCCCTTGACCGGCGCGAGCTGCCCGAGGTTGCCGTACAGCTTGTTGTCGGCGTTCTCGCGCACCGCGCAGGTGTTGAACACGACCAGGTCCGGGTCGCCCTCGGCACCGGCCTTGACGTACCCCGCGTCCTCCAGCAGGCCGGACAGCCGCTCGGAGTCGTGGACGTTCATCTGGCAGCCGTGCGTGACGACCTTGTAGCTCTTCAATCCGCTCTCACCGCTCACCAGACCAGGGTACGGGCAGCCGCGGACCGCCTTTCCCCGGATCTTCGCGGAACGGCTCCCCGAGCTTTCCACCGGTCGTTCCCCTCCCGTTCGGCCCGGGCGCCTGGCACTATCCCTGCATGACCCCCACCGATCCGTCACGACTCGGCGCCGCCGTCCGCCGCGCGGCCCGCAGCCCGCTGTGGCGGACCGTGCTGGTCCTGGTGCTGCTGGTGGCCGGGTTCGGCGGCTGGTGGCTGTCCGCGGGCCGCTCGCCCGGCTACCCGCGCGGGGAGACCCGCTTCGCGACCGGCGTCCCGCGCGGCGTCTACGACCGGTACGGGCAGCTGCTGCAGAGCCACGTCTCGCAGACCATGCCGGGGGTGCGGCTGGCCCTGGACAGTTCCGAGGGCTCGGTGGACAACCTCCGCCGGGTGATCGACGGCAAGGACACCTTCGCGATCGCCACCGCCGACGCGGTCGCCGCCTACCAGGGCCAGGGCAAGGACCGGCTCCGGGCGATCGCCCGGCTGTACGACGACTACCTGCAGCTGATCGTCCCGGCGGACTCCCCGGTGCACCGCACCGCCGACCTCAAGGGCCTGCGGGTGGGGGTCGGCCTGCCGCAGTCCGGGGTGAACCTGGTCACCAGGCGGCTGCTGACCGCGGCCGGCCTGGACCCGGACCACGACATCACCCCCGTCCCCGGGGGCGTCAGCGACGGCTCGGACGAGCTGCGCGACCACAAGATCGACGCCTTCTTCTGGTCCGGCGGCCTGCCGACCAGCGCGCTCACCGACCTCTCCGACCACATGCGGATCCGGGTCGTCCCGCTGGGCGACCTGTCCGAGGCCCTGCACAAGGCCGAGGGCGACGGCGTCGACGCCTACCGGGCGGCCACCATGCCCAAGGGCACCTACCCGAACGCCGAGCCCAAGGACGCCGTCGCCACCATGGCCGTGCCCAACCTGCTGGTCACCCGGGACGACGTGGACCCGGGGCTGGTGGAGGGGATGACCCGGGCGGTGATCGACAGCCGGGACCAGATCGGCGCCCAGGTGCACGCCGCCCAGCTGGTCGACCTACGCACCGCCGTCTACACCGACCCGCTCCCGCTGCACACGGGCGCCGCACGCTACTACCGCTCGGTGAAACCCTAGGAGCCGCAGGAGCCGCAGGAGCCGCAGGAGCCGCAGGAGCCGCGGCAGGCCGTGGCGGCCCCGGGTGCTACGGCTACGGCCGTCCCGGCCGCGGCACCGCCAGCGTCACCGCGAGCCCGGTCGGCCGGACCGGGGCGAAGCCGAGCGAGCCGCCGCCCGCCGCCAGCAGGGTGCGGGCGATGGACAGGCCCAGTCCGGAGCCGTCCACGTTCTGGTGCCGCGCGCTGCGCCAGAACCGGTCCCCGGCCCGGGCGAGCTCGTCCTCGGTCAGCCCGGGCCCGGTGTCGCTGACGGTCACCGCGACCTCGTCCCGGAACACCGAGACCCGCAACAGCACCTGGCTGCCGGCCGGGCCGAACTTGAGCGCGTTGTCCAGGACGGCGTCCAGCGCGGAGCCGAAGCCGATCGGGTCGGCCATCCCGATCGCCAGCGCCGGGCCGTCCCAGCGCAGCTCGATCCCGCGCTGCTCGGCGACCGGCCGCCAGCCGTCCACCCGGGCGAGGGTCAGCCGGGCGAGGTCGGTCTGCTCGGGTTCGGGGCGGGCGTGCTCGGCGGTGGCCAGCCCGAGCAGGTCGTCCAGCACCCGGGCCAGCCGGGTGCCCTCCTCCCGGACGCCGCTGAGCTCCTCCTCGTGCCCCTCGGGCAGCTCCAGGCCGAGCACCTCGACCCGCAGCAGCAGGGCCGAGAGCGGATTGCGCAGCTGGTGCGAAGCGTCCGCGACGAAGGCCTTCTGCTGGTCCATGGCGTGCACCACGTGGTCCGCCATCTCGTTGAACGAGCGTGCCAGCCGCTGGAGTTCGGGCGGCCCGCCGCCGGGGGCGACCCGGGCGGCCATCCGGCCGGTGGCGATGTCGTGGGTGGCCCGGTCGAGGGTGCGGACGGGGCGCAGCACCCACTCGGTGAGCCGGACGGCCAGCAGCACGGCGACGGCCATCGCGGCCGCCTCGCCGCCGGCCAGCACCAGCCACTTGTGCAGCACCCGGGCCCGCAGCGCCCCGGTCGGTGACTCGCTCAGCACCACCGCGACCACGTCGCCGTCGCGCACCACGGGGGCGGCGACGGTGATCGTCCGGTCCTCGGTCCACGGCCAGACCTGCGGCGGGTTGTGGCTGCGCCGCCCGTCCAACGCCTCCTGGAAGGCCTGGGCGCCCCAGCCGACGGCGGGCACCCCCCAGTCGCGGGGGGCGACCGCTATCGACGTGCCGTCGCGCTGGAAGATGCCGAGGCGGACGCCGTACAGGTCGTAGTAGCGCTGGACCTCGGTGGCGATCGCGTGCCGCCGGCTGAGGTCGCCGGGGGCGGGCTCCGGGTCGCCCTTGCGGGCGGAGTCCAGGGTGGCGCCTGAGGTGGGCAGGTCCTGGGCGAAGCGGGCGGCGTCGTCGAGCCGGTCGACCACCACCCTGCTCTGCTCGGCCGCCGCGAACGCCGCCGCGAGCGGCAGCCCCAGGGCGGCCAGGACGCAGAGCATGAGGGCGATCAGGATGCCGAGCAGGCGGGTGCGCACGTGCGGTCAGTGCTCCGCGGGGGCGGGCGGGGTCCGGTCGGACCCGGGGGAGGCCGGGGAGTCGGGGATCAGCCGGTAGCCGACGCCGCGCACGGCCTCGACCAGGCCGGGCAGCGCCAGCTTGTTGCGCAGCGAGCCGATGTGCACCTCCAGGGTGCGGCCGTTGCCCTCCCAGCCGCTGCGCCAGACCTCGCTGAAGATCTGCTCGCGCCGGTAGACCACGCCGGGGCTCTGGGCGAGCAGCGCCAGCAGGTCGAACTCCTTGCGGGTGAGCGGCACGTCGCGGCCGTCCACGCTGACCCGGCGGCGCTCGCGGTCGATCCGGATGCCGCGGGACTCCAGCGGGCCGCGCTGCTGCGGCACGGCGTCGGGCGCGGGCACCGCGACCGAGGACGGCTGGGCGCCGCGGCGGGCGACGGCGTGGATGCGGGCGAGCAGTTCGCCCATGTCGTACGGCTTGGTGACGTAGTCGTCGGCGCCCAGGTTGAGACCGTGGATCCGGGAGCGGATGTCGGCGCGGGCGGTCACCATGATCACCGGGACTCCGCTGCCGGCCCGGATCCGGCTGCACACCTCGAAGCCGTCGCGGTCGGGCAGCCCGAGGTCGAGCAGCACGACGCGGTACGGGTCGTTGCCGTCCGGCACCAGGGCGTCCAGCGCCTCGTGCCCGCTGCGGGCGTGCCGCACCTGGAAGCCGTGCCGGCCGAGCACCGCGACCAGTGCCGCGGCCACGCGTTCGTCGTCCTCGACGAGCAGCAGTCGCATCCTGTTCTCCTCCTTCCCCCTTGTGATCACCGGACCGATCGGTCCGGGACCGGTCCTGCGCAGTATGGGCCAGCGGGCGGCCCGGCGCCAGGTTCGCCCGCGGACCGGGCTCGCGGGGGACGGCGAGCACCGGCACGGATCCCCGCTGTGACATGCCCCGTCGACGCACTCGCGAACAGTACGTACGGATCGCGTGGCCGTTTCGTGATCCTCAAGTTCCGCTCAGATCGGCTGACGGGGCACCGTCACCGCTCCTATGGTCGCCCCACCGGGGGCTGCGGCTCCGCCGGTCGCGGCTCCCGGATTTCTTATCACCATTGCCGCCCAAGGGAGTTGGAACTTCCCGGGCAGGCAGGGTTCACCCCAGTTCGACACAGTAGGGAGCAGGCGCGATGTCCGAGAGCCCGGTCGAGGACTCCACCCCCGCAGCCGCCCCGCTGGTCGTGCTGAACAAGGTCAACAAGCACTACGGCGCGCTGCACGTGCTCCAGGACATCGACCTGGAGATCCGCCAGGGCGAGGTCGTGGTGCTGATCGGCCCCTCCGGGTCGGGCAAGTCCACGCTCTGCCGGACGATCAACCGGCTGGAGACCATCGACTCCGGGGAGATCACCCTGTCCGGCCGCCCGCTGCCCGCCGAGGGCCGGGAGCTGGCGCGGCTGCGCGCCGAGGTCGGCATGGTCTTCCAGAGCTTCAACCTCTTCGCGCACAAGACCGTGCTGGAGAACGTCGTCCTGGCGCAGGTCAAGGTGCGCAAGGTGCTCCGCGGGCACGCCGAGAAGACCGCCCGCGAGCTGCTCGACCGGGTCGGCGTCGGGGCCCAGGCGGACAAGTTCCCGGCCCAGCTCTCCGGCGGCCAGCAGCAGCGCGTGGCGATCGCCCGGGCGCTGGCGATGAAGCCGAAGGTGATGCTCTTCGACGAGCCGACCTCGGCGCTCGACCCGGAGATGGTCAACGAGGTGCTGGAGGTCATGCGCCAGCTGGCCGCCGACGGCATGACCATGGTCGTGGTCACCCACGAGATGGGCTTCGCCCGCTCCGCCGCCAACCGGGTGCTGTTCATGGCCGACGGGAAGATCGTCGAGCAGAACACCCCGGACGCCTTCTTCACCGCGCCGCGCTCCGACCGCGCCAAGGACTTCCTCTCCAAGATCCTCCACCACTGACGCCCGGGGCCGGCCGCAACCGGCCGGGACCGTTCAGGACCGCCTCCCAGACCACCGGGGCCGCCGCCGGCAAGGACGCCGGCCGACCCCGCACGTGTACCGACTTCCAGACGCCAGAGCCCGGTCGACACCGTGGCCCAGCCCCAGGAGACCAACCCTCATGAGGACTTCCCGCACCCTCGCCGTGGCGCTCTGTGCCGTCGCGCTCACCGCCACCGCCGCCTGCGGCAAGGACGGCACCCCCGCCGCCTCCAACAACGCGGCGAGCGCCAGCAACGCCCCGGCGCTGCCGACCTACACGGTCAAGACCGACGTCAAGATCGACTCCGCGGTGCTGGCCGAGGCCAAGAAGCGCGGCCAGCTGATCATCGGCGCCAAGGCCGACCAGCCGAACCTCGGCTGGGAGGACGTCGCCAGCGGCGACCGCAGCGGCTTCGACATCGAGATCGCCAAGATGGTCGCCGCCGACCTCGGCTTCACCCCGCAGCAGATCAAGTGGCAGACCCTGGTCTCCTCGCAGCGCGAGCCGGCCATCGCCAAGGGCCAGATCGACTTCTACGTCGGCACCTACAGCATCAACGACGAGCGCAAGAAGACGGTCTCCTTCGCCGGCCCGTACTACATCGCCGGCCAGGACTTCCTGGTGAAGAAGGACAACACCTCGATCACCGGCCCGGAGAGCATCAGCGGCAAGAACGTCTGCACCGCCACCGGCTCGACCTCGATCAAGAACATCCAGCAGTACAACCCGAAGATCACCCAGTTCGACACCTACTCGGCCTGCGTCGAGAAGCTGCTCTCCGGCGAGGTCGACGCGGTCACCACCGACGACGCGATCCTCAACGGCTACGCCTCCAAGTACGCCCCCAAGCTCAGGGTCGTCGGCAAGCCCTTCACCAAGGAGAACTACGGCGTCGGCCTCAACAAGGACGACAAGGCGCTGCGGGACGCGATCAGCGACGCCCTCAAGGCCCACGAGGACAACGGCGACTGGAAGAAGGCCTACGACGCCACCCTCGGCGCGTCCGGCTCGGCCGCCCCGGCGGTCCCGACCCTCGACCGCTACTGATCCGCACACTGTCCGCCCCTGACCATCTGTGAGAGGAGGGCCGCCGGATGGGGTTCCTGTTCGAGCAGGACAACTTCGCGTTGTTCCGCGACGGCTTCCTGCAGACGATCGAGCTGAGCGCGCTCAGCGCCCTGCTCGCCCTGCTGCTGGGCACCCTGCTGGCGGCCTTCCGGGTCTCCCCGGTGCCGGTCCTGCGCGCCTTCGGCACGACCTGGGTGACGCTGTTCCGCAACACCCCGCTGACCCTGCTGTTCTTCGCCGTCACCTTCGGCCTGCCACCGCTGGGCGTGCACTTCAGCCACCTCGTCTTCGCGGTGCTGGCGCTCGGCGGGTACACCGCCTCGTTCGTCTGCGAGGTGATCCGCTCCGGCATCAACACCGTGCCGCTCGGCCAGGCGGAGGCCGCCCGCAGCCTCGGCATGAACTTCTTCCAGACCCTCACCCTGGTCGTGCTGCCGCAGGCCACCCGGACGGTGCTGGCCCCGATGAGCAGCGTGTTCATCGCACTGCCGAGGAACTCGGCGATCGCCGGCGCGTTCAGCGTCGGCGAGCTGTACAGCGCCCAGCAGACCTTCTCCGAACGCGGCTACTCGATCTTCGCGATCTTCTTCTGGGTGGCCTGCGCCTACCTGCTGATCAGCGCGACGGTCGCCTCGTTCTTCCGTTTCCTGGAATCCCGACTGGCGGTGGCCCGATGAGTGTTTTCCAGCGCCAGGCCTCGGCGAGCGTCCTCTACGACACCCCCGGCCCCCGGGCCCGGGCCCGCTACCGCCTGTTCGGCGTCCTCGGGGCGATCGGCATCGCGGGCCTGCTCTGGTACGTCGTCTCGGCGCTCGCCGACAACGGCCAGTTCGACGCCGACCTGTGGGACCCGTTCCAGTACACCTTCGTCCAGCAGATGATCGTGGACGGCCTGCTGTCCACCCTCAAGGCCTTCGGCCTGGCGGCCGCCCTCTCGCTCACCCTGGGCGCGCTGCTGGCCGCCGGACAACTGTCCGACCACAAGCCGGTCCGCTGGACCTGCACCTCGGTCGTCCAGTTCTTCCGGGCGATGCCGCTGCTGATCCTGATCGTCGCGCTCTACTACGCGTTCTTCGCCAAGGACCCGATGTGGGCGCTGGTGCTCGGCCTCACCCTGTACAACGGCGCGGTCCAGGCGGAGATCATCCGCAGCGGCGTCAACGCCGTGCCGCGCGGCCAGGGCGAGGCGGCGTACGCCCTCGGGATGCGCAAGACCCAGGTGATGTCCGGCATCCTGGTGCCGCAGGCCGTCCGCTCGATGCTGCCGACGATGATCGGCCAGCTGGTCGTCACCCTCAAGGACACCTCGCTGGGCTACATCATCACGTACAACGAGCTGCTGTTCATGGGCAAGAAGATCGCCAGCCAGCCGTTGAACGCCGCGGGCTTCCCCTACATCCCCGTGGTCCTGGTGATCGCCCCGATCTACATCGTCCTGTGCCTCCTGTTGACCGCGCTCGCGCGGTGGATCGAAGCACGTGGCCGTCGCGGCGCGAACCGGCGCACTTCATCTGCTGCTTGACGGACACCCAGGCGAACTGTTGCATTGCTCTTCGTGACACCTCCCGGGAGCATCCACGCGGCATATGCGGCAGCGGTAACTGACGCCGGCCCATGGGCCGGTTCGTCCCCGGAGGTCCCCGCATGGATCCGGTGATCGTGGTCGGGGCCGGACCGGTCGGTCTGGCCCTGGCCCTCGCGCTGGCCCGGCACGAGGTCCCGACCGTCGTCCTGGACGAGGGCTCCGGGCTCTGCCCGGAGGGCCCCCGCAGCGTCGTCCTCGGCGCCGACACCACCGCCTTCCTGACCCGGATCGGCTACTCCCGGGCCGTCTCCGACTCGGCCCTGTGGGACACCTTCGAGGTCTGGCGCCGCCGTCAGGAGGTGCTGAAGATCGACCTCACCGACTCGCCCACCTTCCACCTCCCCCAGCACCGCCTCCAGCGCGGACTGCGGGACGCCCTGACCGGCACCCCGCTGGTCCGGCTGGTCCCGCTGAACCGGGTGGTCGAACTCGAACAGGACCGCGACGGGGTCAGCGTCCGCACCCACGGCACCCAGGACGGCTCCAGCACCTGGTGGCGCGGCAGCCACCTGGTCGGCTGCGACGGCGCCCGTTCCGCCGTCCGCAAGCTGTTGAAGATCCGCTTCCCCGGCCGCCCCGCGGTCGACCGCAACGCCATCGCCACCGTCCGGGTCGACCTGCCCTTCGACGGCGCCCGGCTGCACCGCGAACCCCCGTGGCGCGGCGACCGCGAGGCCACCGCCCGCCCGCTGCCCGACGGCGTCTGGCGGATCGACTGGCGCCTGCCCCCCGGCCGCCCCGCCCCCACCGAACAGGTCGACCCGCACGCCACCTGGCCCGGCGTCGTCACCGGCGACACCCTGCTCACCCGGGTCACCGCCACCCTCACCGGCTGGTGCGGCGAACTCCCCCGCTACGAGCTGCTCGCGGCCGCCGACCACACGGCCCAGCAGCGCCTCGCCGCCCGCTTCCGCAACGGCCGCTGCTTCCTCGCCGGCGACGCCGCCCACCTGCACGGCGCCCTCGGCATGCAGAACCTCGCCGACGGGCTGCGCGACGCCGACAACCTCGCCTGGCGGCTCGCCCTCGCCTGGCACCTCCACTCCGGCGGCCCCCAGCCCGGCGGCTCGCTGCTGGACGGCTACGAGGCCGAGCGGCGCGGCGCGGTCGGCGCCCGGCTGCGCGCCGTCGACCAGTCGATGCCGCTGCTGCGCCCGCTGCGCGGCTGGCAGCAGACCCGCCGCTCACTGCTGGTCGGCGGCTTCCGCAAGCACGCCCCGATGCTCGCCGACGGCCAGCTGGGCAGCGGCCGCTTCGGCGGCGCGCCCGCCTACCCGGCGGCGCCCTCCGGCGTCCCCGGCCGGGTCCCGGTCCAGCGCGGCGCCCGCGGCACCACCTCGCTCAGCGAACTGCTGCCCGCCACCGCCCCCGGCGTACTCGTCCCGGACCTCCCGGTGCTCGCCGCCGACGGCACCCCGGACCACCTGCACGCCCGGCTGGGCGCCACCTTCCTACTGCTGCTGGTCGCCCCCGGCACCGCGGTCTGGTCGGCCGAGCACTGGCTGGGCGCCGGCCTGATGCCCCGGCTCGCCGAGGTCTGCGCCGCGCTGCCGGTGCCCGCCGAGGTGCTGGTCACCGAGGAGTACCCGGGCGCCGGGCCGCACACCGTCCTGCTGATCCGGCCGGACGGGCACCTGGTCGGCGTCACCCAGGGCGCCGCCGCCGAGGACCTCCTGGCCCTCGCCGACCACGCCCGCGGCGGCCCGGCCCCGATCGCCGGCCCGCCCGGGCCGGAACCCGAGCCCGAGCCCGGGACCGCGCCGGAACCCGAACCCCAGCAGGTCGACTCGGCGAGCCAGAGCTAAGGCCTAGGGCCTGTCCGGCGGATCTTGGCAGATCAGCGCGCGGCGTTGGGCGCCCGGCTGGGCGTGCGCCCGAGTCGGCCTCGTACTGGACGTAC
>NZ_JBHZCN010000180.1:0-10717 GCF_042755465.1 Kitasatospora sp. NPDC059160
AAGTACGTCCAGTACGAGGCCGACTCGGGCGCACGCCCAGCCGGGCGCCCAACGCCGCGCGCTGATCTGCCAAGATCCGCCGGACAGGCCCTAGGGGACGCGGATCGCGCGGGCGCCGGCATCCAGGGCAGCGGCGATCACGGCGTCGCCGGAGCCGATCACCGTCACCCGGGCGGGCGGCAGACCGAGGGCCCGGCAGCTGGCGGAGACCAGAGCGGGCGAGGGCATGTGGCACGAGCAGCCGTCGTGCCTGCCGTGGGGGCAGACCGCCCACACGTCGAAGGGGCCGAGAAGTAGCTCGGCACGAGCCTGGACGGCCTCGACCTCCGCGCGTCCGATCAGGCCACGGGCGACGCCCGGCTGGTTGGTCAGCACGCCGATGGCGAGGCCCGCCCCGCGTAGGGCCGTCAGGGCGCCTCGTACGCCCGCCATGGGGAGGACGAGGGCGGGATCGCCGTTGCAGGACACATCCTGGAGGAGGGTGCCGTCCCGGCCGAACAGCACGGCACCAGTCGGTCCGTCAGCCCCGGAGGGGCCGCTGCGGCTGTACAACCACGGGCCGGTGCCGTCCGCGCCGTCCGGCCGGTCGCCGGCCGAACGGGGCTGCGGGACGGTCGGTACGGTTTCTCCTAGGTACGTCATACTCCTGCGGGTTGCCGCCGTGCCCGGCGTCAAACGGCCCACGGGCGGCGTGCCGGCCATGCTCGCCGGTCAGGGAATGCCCGTGCCGGGCGGAGGTCCCCGGACCGGCCCGGTTGGAGCCGCCGAGGCGGCTTGGCGCACGCGCCGCGAGCAGCGGCGCAGCTCCGGGGCCGGAGCACGGAGCCGCAGGGTGGGGAAGAGCCGGTTTTCCCGCCGCCGAGAGCTGTTCGGGGAGTCGTCACCAGCCCGCCCCGTCCCACCTCACCCCAGGCGGTCTGCCCGGTTACGCCGGGTGTCCGGCGTTGATGTCCTTCACGTCGTGCAAGGTCAGCGGCCCACCGCTGGAGTGCGACGTGGTCGTGGTGTCGAACGGGGCGAGGAGGAATCCCACGTGGTCGCCCCAGTCGGCCCGGTCGAGGACGTGGCCGGCGAACCAGGCCATGGCGCCGGTCAGGACCGGGACTCCGCCCGGACCGGGCTCCCACGCGGTGGCCGCGAACTTGTCGATCCGGTCACCGGTGCGAGCACCGAAGAGCTCGGCGAGGTCGTGGCGGTGTGCGGGGAGCAAGTGGACCACCAGCACCCGTGACCGTGACGCGACGGCGTAGGTACGGTTCGCCTTGGAGATCCACACGGTGAAACGCGGTGGGTGCAGCGAGTTCTGGCCGGCGAAGCCGACCAGGCACCCCGCGCGATCCTCACCGACCGCCGCGGTGACGACATAGACCGAATAGTCCAACAGGGCGCTGAACGCCTCGAATTGACCCACGCCTCTGCTCCTTCCTGCGGATTCCCGGGCCATGGCCGCGTTTGGTGAAGCCGGTCCGCCGTCCGTGGGACGCAGCGCCACGTGCCTGCGTGCGCGTCGCCGCAGGGACCCTGCCGGGTCACGGATGGTCGTCGTGGTGGCCGCAGAGCCAGGCCAGTGCCTGGTAGGCGCCGAGGGCGTAGCCGGCGTCGGCACCGTCGTTCAGGGCGGCGCGCAGTCTCACGGCGGTGCTGCGGCATTCGGCGAAGAGCTGCTCACGGCAAGGCCCCCCGGTCCCGGGCGACGCGAATTCGGTCACGGGGGCTTCGGTCTGGACACCGGAGGCCCACTGGTAGGACGCCAGCACTCCGTGCTCGAAATCGGTGCGGGGCGAGGGGTGCCGGTTGGCCGCCTTGGTCACTTCGAATACCTCGTCCAGGCCACGCGCCCCCACCGCGGGGATCGTCGCCTCGTCTGTTGTCATGCGAGCAACCTATGTGCGTCGGCCCTCAGCTGCCTCCCGGGCGGCTCGAGCGCTCCCGCTCGCCGGTGGCCAGAGCTGCCGGTGTCCTTCACGCCGTCGGACCCCAAGCCCACCGGAGGAGCAGGTCGGGAACGAGGGCTCCTCCACCGGAGTGGTCTGTTCGAGCTGGGTACGATGTCGGCACCTTTCCGAAAGCGAAGCGGCAGCGGTCAGGGACGGTCGTCGTGGTGGCCGCACAGCCACGCCAGCGCCTGGTAGGCGCCGAGGACGCCCGCGCCGTCCGTGCCCGCAGCCAGGGCTTCGCGCAGACGGACCGAGGCGGCCTGGCACTCCGCCAGCGCCGGGTCTGCCGACGCTCCGACCACGGTCGGCCGGTGGCGGAGCAACACCGCCTGCCGGGCCGGGTGAACAGATCTCGGCGGCCGACGCCTCTCGGCGCCGACCGCTCCGCCGGTTCCTGAGGACCGGTCAGCGGCCCAGGGCGCTGGCCAGTTCCTTCTTGTTCATCGTCGAACGGCCGTGGATGTTGCGCTGCCTGGCCTCGTTGTACAGCTGCTCCTTCGTCGGCCCCTGGGAGCCGGAGTGCGAACGCAGTCCACCGCGCCGGGAGGACGAGATGTCGTGGAGGGAGGAGCGGCTGGCCGTCTTCGACTCGCCGTGCCGGGCCCGTTCCTTGTTCACGGTCCGGGCCGCGATCTCCTCGGCCCGCTTCCGGCTCTCCCCGCGCTCCAGCGCGCTGTCCTTGATGTGCTCGTACTGGCGTTCACGCTTCTTGTTCGAACCCGCAGGCATGGTTCCTCCTCCGGTGTGCGGTGCCCCGGCGCGTACCCCTGGCCTGCGATCCCACGCGTGCGGTGAGTGCTGCGGTCGCCGCGTCGGCCCCATCGGGGCCGACGGCCGCAGTTTGCCGCTGCGGGGGGTGGGCAGCCGCTCCGATACGCGTTCGCACCGGCGGACGGGAAGCGAGGAAAGATCATGGTGAAGGTTCTGCTCGTGCTCCTGTGCCTGGTGCTGCCGTGGCTGGCGGTGCTCATCAAGGACGGCCCGAGCATGAAGGTGCTGTGGGCGTTCCTGCTCCAGCTCTGCGGCCATGTGCCCGGTGTCGTCTACGGCATCTACCAGGTCGTTCAGGACTGACCGCGGCACCGGGCCGGCGGCCGCGCGGGGCGGCCGCCGGGTGCCGGGTGTCGGGGTCAGTGCTTCCCGGCGTCCTTGACCTTCTCGACGGCCTGCTTGAGGTCGCTCTTGATCTGCTTGCCGCGGCCCTCGGCCTCGACGGTGCGGTCGCCCGTGGCCTTGCCGACGGCTTCCTTGGCCTTGCCGTGGGCCTTCTCCGCCGCGTTGCGCAGCTTGTTCTCGGTACCCATCGTGTGCGCTCCTCTCGTACGGGGGCGGGGTGCGCCCCGCGCTGCGTCTGCCCGGGCGGACCGGTTTCACACCCGGAGCACCCCGGCGTGCCGTGCTGAGCGCCTCGGCCTCCTGCCCGTCGGTGCGTGTAGCCGTGAGGGGGTCGGGCAGACGCGGGGCATGGACGACGAGCGGGCGGTACTCCAGGTCACACCGGGGGCGACCCCGTGGGCCCCGGTCGTTCGCGCGGCCGACCGTGGTGCGCGGCATGATGGGCGGGACGGCACATCG
Source organism: Kitasatospora sp. NPDC059160 (assembly GCF_042755465.1). NCBI lineage: Bacteria > Bacillati > Actinomycetota > Actinomycetes > Kitasatosporales > Streptomycetaceae > Kitasatospora > Kitasatospora sp. NPDC059160. The sequence continues at coordinate 3,513 of NZ_JBHZCN010000180.1, forward strand.
CCGTCCCGACCGGTCAGGGAGCGTGCCATGCCACGGCCAGCCGAGGATTCCACCACGGCCGAGGGGGACGGGGGCGAGCTGCGGGTGACGGTGGACCGCCGGGGGGCGGTCCTCGTCGTCGGCGTGGCGGGGGAACTGGACCACGACACGGCGGGTGAACTGCGTGCCGTGCTCGCCCGCCCGGTGGGCGACGGCATCGACCGGGTCGTGGTCGACCTGGCGGACCTGCGGTTCTGTGATTCGACCGGGCTCAACCTCCTGTTGCGTGCCCGCATCGAGCGGGAGGAGGCCGGGCTGCGCCTGGAACTCGCGGGATTGCGCCCGATGGTGGCGCGGCTGTTCGCGATCACGGGAGCCGACAGCGTGCTGCGGATCCACCCGGACGTCCGGTCGGCGCTCGGATCGGCGGACCTGCCGGACCTGCCGGACCCGCCGGACCTGCCGGAGGCGCCCGGCACCGCTCCGCCGACCGGTCCGGTGTGAGGGGACGTGATGGTCCTCCCCGGGCAGGGTCCGTCACCGGGCCGCGAACGCACCAGACGGATGGCGTTCAGCGGGGTCGACGGCGCGGTGCGGCGCAGCCGTGAGTTCAGCCGGGACGCGTTGCGGTCCTGGCGCTGGCTGCCCGCCGCCGACGACGAGCAGTCGGCCGTCACCGAGGACGTCCTGCTGATGGTCTCGGAGCTGGTGACCAACGCCTGCCTGCACGCGCCGGGAGGCCCGCGCGAACTGCGGCTGCACTGGGACGGGGCCCGGCTGCGGGTGGAGGTCACGGACGCCAGTCCGGTGCCCCCGCGGCTGCGGCCCGCCGCCGAGCCGGGGCGGCCGGGCGGTCACGGGCTGCGGGTCGTCGACCGGCTGGCCGGGGCCTGGGGATGTGTGCCCGAGGACGGTGGGAAGCAGGTCTGGCTGGAGGTGCGCTCCCCGCTCGACCGCCACGTCCGCCGCCCCCTCTGACGACCCCGGTCTCCGATGACGACCCCGGTCCTCCGACGCCGTCGGCCCGTGCTACCGGCCGGGGTGCGGTACCGGCGGCGGTGCCGGATCGGGGTCCGGGTACGGCTCGGGCCGCGGGAACGGCAGGATCGGCGGTGACGGCGGGTCGGGGTCCTCGCCCGGTCGGGGCACCGGAGCGGGATGCGGGATCGGTTCGGTGTCCGGATCCGGCGGCGTCGGAATCGTCATGGCTTCGCCCTCGTCGGAAGGAGTGGACACGCTCGGTGAGCGAGCGCGTGTGCCGGCCCGCGCCCGTTCGTCGTCGAATGGGCGGCCGGTGCACCGCCCAGGCGTCTACCCGCGCAAAAGATAGTAAACCGGGCTAAACATGACTGGAAAGTCGTATGTCGGGTGGGGCAGTCATGCGATGGCCGAGCACGACCGGCCGTTCGCCGACACCGACCCGGGTGTCTCCGGGGCCTCGCTGGACGCAGCCGGGCACAGGTCCTGGGGGAAGAAGCCCCGCCGGGCGAGCCGCAGACCCGTCGGCGTTACCTGGCACTCACCCGATGCCCAGGAGAACCGGGCACCGCTGCCTAGGCCCGCGCCTTCACCGGTGACTTCCTCGCCGACACCGCCGATCCGAGGGCGCTGGCCGATGCCGTCCTGCTGGTCTCGGAGCTCGTCGGCAACGCCCTACGGCACACCGGCGGATCGCGGGCGCTGCTCCTGATCCGCGCCGGTGGGCGGCTGCGGATCGAGGTCAGTGACGCCAGCCCGTGGCCGCCATCGCCCCGGTCAACGCACCGGGCGGGCGGGCAGGGCGGCCTCGGGCTGTTCCTGCCGGACCGGCTCTCACTCCGCTGGGGGTGGCGCCCGACGGGGCCGGGCAAGACGGTCTGGTGCGAGCTGCGGCTGCCCGCCGGGTGACGCCGAGGTGCGCGTGTCGGCGAGGAGGACAGTGCCTTTCGGACGCCTGCGCGCCCGGTGTGTGTCCCGGCCGCCCGGGGAGACGCCGGGTCGAGGGGGGAACCGTGCAGAGGAGGAGATGAACCATGTCGAACGACGAGCAGACGCGGGAGCGGTCCGCGGAACAGCGGAACATCACGGCGCCGACGCCGGCGGACGTCCGGGCGAAAGCGGAGGAGGCCAAGGAGCAGGAGGAGGCCAAGGAGGCCAGGGAGCACGAGGAGCGCAACGAGGCCGAGCGCGGTCGGGCGAGCGCACCGCCGGCGGCCGGCACCCGGGCACCCTGACCGCCCGCGACAGCCAGGACCAGCTGCCCGGCGGCAGGAGCGCAGGGCAAGGCCTCAGGTCCGTCAGGGCCGGGGTGACTCCAGCGCGGTGGGCGCCGGGTCCCGGTGTCCGTCGGCGGTCGAGCGCAGGAGCGTGGCGAGGAGTTCGGAGACCGTCGGGCCCGCATCGGCGGGGTGACGCAGCTGCTTGCTCGCGGTGACGCGGTAGTGGTTGGCGCGGCCCTGGCGTTCGTGGCTGAGGTACCCGGCCTGTTCCAGGTCGGTGATGATGCGCTGGACGGCGCGTTCGGTGAGCAGGCGGCAGGAGGCGATGTCGCGCACGCGGATGCCGGGGTCGCGGGCGGTCTGGACCAGGACGCGGGCGTGGTTTCCCGGCTGCCGAGACACAACGGCGCATGCGTGCAGCGGTTGACGCGTCAGCAGGCAGGTCCGAGGACGATGTTCAAATGTCTGATGTTTGTATATGGTGCTTCCATGAAACCCATCAGCGCACCACGGCGAACGGCCAGCCTCTCCGCCCAGCTCGTGGCGAGCCTCCGCTCGCACATCGAGGCAGGGGGCTGGCCGGTCGGGACGCGGATCCCGCCGGAGCAGGTCCTCATGGAGGAGCTCGGGGTCGGACGCAGCACACTGCGGGAGGCGATCGGTGCCCTGGTACACCTCGGCCTGCTGGAACCCAGGGCAGGTGACGGCACCTACGTCCGCTCCTCCAGCGAGCTCCAGTCGGTCCTGGTGCGGCGGGCGGGCTCCGCGAAGCGGGACGACGTGCTGGAGTTGCGGACCGTCCTGGAGGAGTACGCCTCGGGCGCCGCGGCCCTGCGCCGCAGTGAGGAGCAGGTGCGGCAGCTGCGGGAGCTGCTGGCCGACGCCGAAGCGGCCGTCGCCGGCGAGGATGCGGCCGCGGCCACCGACGTCGACGCGCTCTTCCACCGGTCCGTCGTCCGGGCGAGCGGGAACGATCTGCTGATCGAGGTGTACGACCACCTCGGCACGGCGCTCACCTCGCACCTGGGGGGCCTGTCCTGGGACACGGCCCACGCCGAGGAGCACGCCGGCCTGCACCGGCGGCTCGTCGACGCGATCGAGGCCCGGGACGCGGGCGGCGCTCGTGGCGCCGCGGCCGCGATCGTCCGGCTCGCCCACGACCACGGTGCCGCCGACGACCACGGCGCCGCTGACGCACGCGCGGCCGAGGACCGGTGAGCCCGCGGCCGACCCCGGTGCCCCGGCACTCCGCACCGCACGCCTGAACAGGCTTTCCCGGCTGCCAAGGAGATCATCCGTGTCCCGTTCCCACCTCCCCGCCGACGAACTCGACGCCCGTACCGACCGACGAAGCACCCACCTGTACGCGACCGACGCCCAGTTCCGCGACGCCGCGCCCCTGGACGCCGTCACCGAGGCGATCCGGCGCCCCGACCTGCCGCTCGCCGACCTCGTGGCCACCGTGATGGAGGCGTACGCCGACCGCCCTGCCCTGGGCGAACGGGCCACCGAGCAGGTCACCGACCCGGAGACGGGCCGCACGACACTGCGCCTTCTGCCGCGGTTCGACACGCTCACCTACCGCGAACTCTGGGAGCGGGTCGGCGCGGTGGCCGCCGAGTGGCGCCACCACCCCGAACAGGCGCTCGGCCCCGGCGACTTCGTCGCCCTCCTCGGGCCCGCGAGCGCCGAGTACGCCGTGGCGGACCTGGCCTGCGTCCGCTCCGGCGCGGTGTCCGTCCCCCTGCCGTCGGGTGCCCCGGCGGCGCAGCTGGCCCCCATCGTCGAACAGGCCGGACCGCGCCTGCTCGTGGTGGACGTCGGCCAGCTGGACGTCGCGCTCGACGTCGCGGCGAACGCCCCCTCGCTGGGCAGGATCGTCGTCATCGGCCACCGGCCCGGGGCCACCGCCCACCAGGAGAAGCTGGAGTCCGCGTCCGCCCGGCTCGCGGCGCTGGGCCGCGCAGTGGCCCTGGACCCGCTGGCGTCGGTCGTCCGGCGGGGAAGGGCGCTGCCGTCGCTCCGGCGGGTTCCCGACGGGTCGGCGGCCGACGCGCTGGGTGCGCTGATCTACACCTCGGGAAGTACCGGCACCCCGAAGGGCGCCATGTACACCGAGCGTCTGGTCCGGCAGTTCTGGGTCGACTTCCTGCCCGACCGGGCGGCGCGGCCCGCCATCACGCTCAACTACCTGCCGTTGAGCCACATGATCGGCAGGGGAGTGCTGTTCGGGACGCTCGCCAAGGGGGGCCTGGCCTGTTTCGCGGCGTCCAACGACCTGTCGACCCTCCTGGAGGACCTCTCCCTGGTCCGTCCCACCGAGATCGTCATGGTGCCCCGCATCTGCGACCTGCTGCTCCAGCACTACCGGGCGCAGTCGTCCCGCCGGGCCGGGACCGGTGGTGATGCGGCCGAGCAGGTGAAGGAGGAGCTGCGGGAGAAGGTCATGGGCGGCCGCCTCCTGCGGGCCGTCAGTGGCTCGGCCCCGCCGAGCGAGGGGACGACGGCCTTCATCGAGGACTGCTTCCACGTCAGGCTGCTCGACGGCTACGGGTCGACGGAAGGCGGGATCATCTCGCTCGACGGCCGGGTGCAGCGCCCGCCGGTGACCGACCACAAGCTGGTCGACGTACCCGAACTGGGGTACTTCGGCACCGACTCGCCGTACCCCAGGGGCGAGCTGCTGATCAGGTCCGACCGGCTCGTCCCCGGGTACTTCCGGCGTCCGGACGCCACCGCCGAGGTCTTCGACGAGGACGGCTTCTACCGCACGGGCGACATCATGGCCCGCGTCGGCCCCGACGAACTGCGGTACGTGGACCGCCGCTCGAACGTCGTCAAGCTCTCCCAGGGCGAATTCGTCGCCCTCTCCCGCCTGGAGACGCTCTACGACGGCAGCCCGCTCGTCCGGCAGATCTTCCTGTACGGCAGCGGCGCCCGCGCCTACCTGCTCGCGGTGGTCGTGCCGACGCAGGACGCCCTCGACCGCGTCGACGGGGACGTCCGGCGACTGAGGCCGGTCCTGCGGGCGTCCCTGCAGCAGCTCGCCGCCGAGGCGGGGCTGAACTCCTACCAGATCCCACGGGACCTGCTCGTCGAGACCGAGCCGTTCACCCAGCAGAACGGGCTGCTCTCCGGGGTGCGCAAGCCGTTGCGGCCGGCCCTGACGCAACGGTACGGCGAGCGTCTCGAAGCGCTGTACACCCGGCTGTCCGACCGGGAGGCCGAGGAACTCCGGACGCTGCGCCGGACCGCCACCGACCAGCCGGTGCCGGCGACCGTGCTCCGGGCCGCGCAGGCGCTCCTGGGGGTGGAGGACGGGGTCGTGGGCCCCGGCACCCGTTTCCTCGAACTCGGCGGTGACAGCCTCACGGCGCTGTCGTTCTCCCAGCTGATGAAGGAGACCTTCCACGTCGACGTCCCTGTCGACGTGATCATCAACCCGGTCAACTCGCTGCAACGGGTGGCCGACCACATCGAGCGGGCGCTCGCGGCGGAGCACCGCCGTCCCACCGCCGACAGTGTCCACGGCCCGGACGCGACGCGGCTCGACGCGGCCCGGCTGCGGCTGGACGCGTTCCTCGACGCGCGGACCGTCGAGCAGGCCGGACGGCTGAGGCCGGCCGGCCCGCTGCCCGCGGCCCGGACCGTCCTGCTGACCGGCGCCAGCGGCTACCTGGGCCGATTCCTGTGCCTGGAGTGGCTGGAGCGAGTGGCGGAGCGCGGCGGCACGCTGGTGTGCGTGGTCCGCGGCTCCTCCGCCGAGGCGGCCCGGGCACGGCTCGACGCGGCCTTCGACAGCGGCGACCCGGACCTCGTGGAGCGCTACCGGAAGTCCGCCGCCCGGCACCTCCAGGTGGTCGCCGGCGACATCGGGGAACCGGGCCTCGGGCTCGACGAGGAGACCTGGCAGCGGCTGGCCGACACCGTGGACCTGATCGTCCACCCGGCGGCACTGGTCAACCACGTCCTGTCCTACGGCCAGCTGTTCGGCCCCAACGTGCTGGGAACGGCCGAACTGATCAGGCTCGCGGTCACCTCCCGGATCAAGCAGTTCACCTACCTGTCGACGGTCGCCGTCGTCTTCGGGAACGCGGCGGCCGCCGACGAGTCGGCGGACATCCGGACCGCCGGCGGGGCACGCGAGCTCGACGGTGGCTACGCCGACGGCTACGCGGCCAGCAAATGGGCCGGCGAGGTGCTGCTGCGCGAGGCGCACGAGGCCTTCGGTCTGCCGGTCGCCGTCTTCCGCTCGAACATGATCCTCGCGCACCCGCGCTACCGCGGTCAGCTCAACGTCCCGGACGTCTTCACCCGCCTCGTGCTGAGCCTGCTGGCGACCGGCATCGCACCCGGCAGCTTCTACGCCCCGGGCAGCGGCGCCGTGCGCGGGCACTTCGACGCGCTCCCGGTGGACTTCACCGCGCGGGCCGTCACCTCGCTCGGTGACGACGCACGGGAGGGCTACCGGACGTACAACGTGGTCAACCCGCACGACGACGGCATCTCACTCGACACGGTCGTCGACTGGCTGCTGGCAGCCGGACACCCCCTGACCCGCGTCCAGGACCACGCCGAGTGGATCGACCGCTTCGAGTCCGCCCTGCGCGGCCTGCCCGACCGCCGGCGCCGGCATTCGCTGCTCCCGCTGCTGCACGCCTTCACCGAGCCGGAACAGCCACTCGCCGGATCCGCCCTGCCGGCGGACCGGTTCCGCGCGGCAGTACGGGCCGCGGCCCTCGACGACGGCGACGACATCCCCCACCTGTCACCGGAGCTGATCACCAAGTACGTGGCCGATCTCCGGGCGCACCAGCTGATATGACACGACCCGTGACCGCCGCAGGGTCCGCCGTCGCCGGCCCTGCGGCGGGGAGTACGGGGAGCTCGCCGCCGCTGGGCCGGTCGACGGCGCCTACCGTCGGGAGTCGTCGGTGTTGGGCTGGGTCTTCTGGTTGTAGATCTCCTTGCCGTCCGCGTTGAAGGCGTGGACGTAGGCGTCCGGGGGGAAGGCCTTCGGGTCGGAGC
>NZ_JBHZCN010000181.1:0-10468 GCF_042755465.1 Kitasatospora sp. NPDC059160
CCCGGGTCCCCCGGGGGGGGGGGGGCCGCCCCCCCCCCCGCCCCACGGGCCGGAATTCGGGCGACGGACGGGCCCGGATGCACGACGATGACGGCATGCTGAACAACGGGGAACCCGAACCGGACGCGACGGACGAGGACGAGCTGCTGCAGCTCCTGGTCGGCGAAGTGTGGGTGAACGTCTACCGGTTCGGCGGCATGGGCGTCGTCGACTTCGGCGGGACGGTCTCCTGGCCGCGGGGCGACGGCGGGGAGGTGTCGACGGGCAGCCGGTACGCCGTGCACGCCCAGTGCCCGTTCCGGATCGTCCAGTGCGGGGAGGTGTACCTCGGCTCCGACGACCTGGTGCCGGCCGGGGGCGGCGACCGCCTCGCCTACGACGCCGGGGCCGACGCGCTGCGGGAGTTCCTGGAGCGGCGCTCGCCCCGGGTGCTGGCGGTGGAGCGGGCGCCGGAGGGCGACCTGCGGATCACCCTGGAGCACGAGCTCAGGATCGACGTCCTGCCGACGAGCGCGAAGGTCGAGGAGTGCTGGCGGTTCCTGGTCCGGGACGGGGAGCACCTCGTCTTCCCGCCCGTCGACTGACCTGCCGGGCCACCAAAACGGCCCGGCAGGTCGGCGCCGATCCCAGGCCGCGGGGCTGGCCCCGCAGGTCGGCCGACGGCTCAGCGCCCGTTGCGGGCCACGGCCCGCAGCCGCCGCCAGGTGCGCCCGGCCGGCCCGCCCGCGGGGGCCTCGTCCGCCCAGTCCCGGGCCGTCCCGGCGAAGCTGTCGGTGCCCGTCGCGGCCGGTGGCCGGGCCCGGCCCGTCCGGGCGGCGCGCAGCAGCTGCTCCGAGGTGATGCCGCCGAGCCGGGCCCGGGCGTGGTCCAGCAGGGTGGCGCCGGCGGCGGCGATCGCGGGCTCGCCCAGCGGGCGGGTCGGCAGCGCCAGCCCTTCGGCGAGCAGCTGGTCCAGGGCCGTGCGCAGGTCCGGGACGGAGAGGTCGCGAACGGTCAGCGACAGGTGGCCGGACAGTCCCTCGGCGCCCACCGCGCGGTGGGCGAAGGCGCGCGGGACGTAGAGCACGTCGCCGGGCCCGAGGACGGTGTGCAGGCGCTGCGCCGAGCGTTCGTCGTCGGGGAGTTCGCCCAGCGACCACTCGGCGGCGGCCGGCGCGTCGTGGACGTACCAGGTCTTGCGTCCGGCGACCTGGAGGACGAACACGTCGGCGTCGTCGCGGTGCACCGCGAGGCCCTGGCCGCCGACCGGGGTGAGGAAGAAGAACGCCTCCACCCGCCGGTCCAGTTCCTCGGAGAGCCGGGCCACCAGGTCGCCGGTCGGGCCGTGCCACTGGTCGACGCAGCGCAGCAGCAGCGTCGCCCCGGTGCGCAGCAGGGCGAGCACCTTGGCGCGGTCGGCGAAGCCGTGGTGGGTGGTGCCGTTGACGGTGCGGGAGGTGGTGAAGGCCTCGGCCGGGAGGACCACCTTGTCGGAGCGGACCATCTCCAGGTACGGGGTGCGCAGCAGCCCGCTGTCGAAGGCGGCGTCCAGCGCGTCGAGGTCGAACGGCGAGGCGGGCCGGGCGGGGGTGAAGACGGCGGGTTCGCGCTGCCACCGGTGGTCGGCGAAGCCTGCGAGGTCGCCGACCCAGTCGGCGAGCGTGGGCGATTCCATGGTGTGTCCAGTGCTGTCGGGAGGGCCGGCCGGTTCAGCTGCCGACGGAGGCCTCGAACCGTACGGAGAGCAGGGAGCGCAGCGGGACGGGCGCGTCCTGCCGGGGGCCGCGGATGGTGAGGCCGTGGTCGAGGGCGACGGTGAGCAGGCGTTCGGCCAGCGGGACGACCAGGTGCTTGGCCCAGCAGCGGGCGCCGTCGAAGCCGAACGGCATGAACCCGGGGGTCCTCTCCGGGTCGGCGACCGCCTCCCACCGCTGCGGCCGGAACTCCAGCGGGTCGGCCCAGTAGTCCGGGTGGCGGTGCATCAGCAGGGGGAGCAGCGCGACGTTGTCCTCGGGGCGGATCTCCGGGTGCAGTCCGGCGTAGGCGTCCCCGCCGTTGCGGTAGAGCATCCACGCGGGCGGGAGCAGGCGCAGGGTCTCCCACAGGACGGTGGTGAGGTCCTGGTGCGGTTCGGGCGCCGTCCGCATCAGCCACAGGGCGTTGCCGGCCAGGGCGGCCACGCCGTCGCAGAGGGTGGCGGAGGCGCGCCGGTACATGGCGACGGCCTGCTTGCGTTCCAGTGGGTCGTCGGCGCCGCGGATCAGTCCGGCCATGGCGGTGGGCGTTCCGGGACTGTTCCCGTTCCCGCCCGCGCCGCCCGGCCAGGTGGTGACGGCCCGGTCGACGAGCCGGGAGAGGGTGTCGGAGCGGGTGATGCCGCGCTTGGCCAGCAGGGAGACCGGCAGCGGGTCGGATCCGAACAGCCACCGGCGCAGGTAGGAGGTGGGCGCGTACGGCCAGGCGCCGTTCAGCCCGCGGGCCGGGGGCGGTGGCGTGCGGATGCCCGCCATGACGTCCTGCCCCAGGGCGCGGATCGTCCGGGTCGCGCTGTCGTGGGGGATGTCGGCGCCCGCGGCGGGCTTGTAGACGGAGCGCTCGGTCTGGAGCACCGGGCGGGCCGCCACGATCTCGGCCATCAGGCGGGCGTCGGAGACGCCGACGGTGCGGGCGTCGACGCGGAACACCTTCGCGTCCCGGGCCAATAGGTCCTGAATTCGCGGGGCGTAGACGACGGAATGTTCGCGGACCGTTTCCGGCGCCATTTCTTGCACGAGGATCCCGCCTCCGTGGGAATACCGATGAAATACGGCGCCGGTGGGGCGGCGGTACCGCCGCCGCCCCACCGGCCGTGGTGCGTCAGATGACGTGCAGCACCCACGCGTGGTTGGCGAGGTCCTCGTCACGCTTGAACTTCTTCACGATCGCCTTGATCATCTTCATGGTTTTCCCCTTTCCGGGAATACGGGTGCGACGAATAGGTGTGGCCGCACCGGTGATGAGGTCCGGCATTCCGGTCCGGAAGGCCGAACTGCTCAACTGACTCAGGACCTTAACCGAACGGCGGCGATCATGACACCCCTTCGACAACCGGAGTTCGATTTCTACGGGGTATTGACAGCCCATTCGAATGCCGAATCGTTATAACCTTTTCCGGTGGGGGCATTCGCTCCCGCATTCGCCGGTCAGTTGTACGTGGTGGTGACGGTCACGCCGTCGAAGCCCTGCTGGGCGTACAGGCTGAAGTACACCCAGCCGGACGGCGGGTCGGCGACGGTCAGGGTCTCGCCGTTCCCGGCGGCGGTGGACTTCGCCCGGTACGACGAAGTGGTCGCCCAGGAAGGGCCGTTGTAGTACAGGTCGGCGTTGCCGGTGCCGCCGGCGGTGGTGATGGTCAGCTGCTTCACCCCGGCCGGCAGGTACAGGAAGCTGTAGCCGTAGTTGCCGGTGGTGGCGGCCACGCCGTCGCGGCGGCAGTTCCGGTCGTACTGCCGGGTGTCGGCGGCCGCGCACAGCGGGGCCCGGTCGGCGGGCAGGCTGCCGCAGTCGTCGGCGGCGCAGGCCTTGAGCCAGGTCGCGAAGTCGGCGTCGTAGCGGGTGCCGATGGTGGTCTTGAGCAGGGTGCGGGCGCCGTTCCAGTCACCGGTGCGGTACGCGGCGAGCAGGGCGTCGACGTCCTGGGGGTGCGACTGGAGCATGTAACGCACCGCCAGGTAGCCCCAGTTGTAGACCCGGGTGGAGTCGGCGTTGTCGTAGGTGGTGTCGAAGAGCGTGCTCAGCGGGTAGCTGCCCTTGCCGGCCTGGGTGACGGCGTCGTCGTAGTGGACGCCCCGGTAGCCGTACGAGACGTACTCGGCCAGGCCCTCGACCCACCAGACGGTCGGGGTGGTCATGCCCGCCTCGAAGTCGCCGTACATGTCGTAGCGGCCGTCGAGGTAGTGGGTGTACTCGTGGTTGAGGTTCCAGATCTGGAAGCTCGGGCGCAGCCAGTCGGCCTGGTGGGCGATGAAGCGGGCCTGGTTGCCGGGGGTGGCCGGGTTGCCCTCCTCGTACATGCCGCCGTTGTCGACGGCGATGTGGTACATCTCCCAGGCGTAGAGGCTGTAGTTGTAGTAGTCGTCGAAGACGACGACCTCCAGGCCGGTGTTGTGGTCGTCGGCGACCGGGCCGTTGTCCTTGGCCACCCGGTGGAAGTACGCGTCCTGGCCGACCAGGCTGGTGCAGGTGTCGGCGTTCTGCCGGTCGGTCATGCTCTGGGAGCGGATCCGCAGGTTCGGGTTGCAGGTGTGGTCGCTCCTGAGCACCAGCGGGACGAGCTTGGCGGGCACGTCGCAGGTGCCGTAGTAGGAGCAGTTGCCGGCGTCCTTCTGCTCCGCGAACCAGAGCAGGTTCATGGTGAGCGGGGCGGTGGCGCCGACCAGCGGGTAGCGGTTGACCAGGTCCTTGACGATCGGCCGGCCCTGCGCCCGGAGGCCGTCGACGGCGACCAGGTTGCCGATCTGGATGCCGATCCGGGTCACCGGGTCGGAGCCGGTGAGCTGGGCGCTGTTGCGGGTGACGAAGGAGGCCATGGTGGTGGCGAAGGACGGGTCGGCCTGGAGGGCGGCGGTGAACTCGGGGAGCTCGAAGCCGCGTTCGACGACGGTCCCGGTGTTGCCGACGGCGGCGGCCATCGAGCCGGTCCACCCGCCGGTGTAACCGTCGAGCAGGCGCTTGACCACGCCGGTGTAGCGGGCGTTCTCCCGGGCGCTGTCGATCAGCGTGACGGCCTCGGCCAGGGTGGCGCCGTTGGCCTCGGTGACGTCCTTGCTGTGCGGGGCGGCGAAGAAGGCGTCCAGCGCGCCGCGGATCGCGGTCCGCAGGCCGTCGCCGTACGGGCCGACGGCGTCGGGGTGGTACCACTGCACGTAGTAGCCGGCGCGCAGGAACAGCACCAACTGCCCGGCGGAGGTGGAGTTGTCGCCCGGGTAGCCGGCGGCGGCGGTGTCGCGCAGGGCGTCGGCGACGGTCACCATCCTGGCCTCGGCGAAGGCGCCCTTGGCGTCGGTGCCGGTGAGGGTGAACAGCGTGTTGACGCAGTCGAGGCCGGCCGCCTTGACCTGCTGGACCAGCGCGGCGCCGGACGTGCCGGTGAACGCCGCGGTGTCGCAGGCGGTCAGCTGCCGCGCCGTCCGGCCGGTGCCGACGGCACCGGCCGCGGTCGGGGCGGTGGGCCTGCCGTGGCTCTCGGCGGCGAGCGGGCGGGGGTCCTGGGGCGTGTCGGGCGACTTCGGCACCGGGATCGCGCGCGGGGCGACGGGTGCGGCGACGCGTGGGGCGGCCGGGTGGGCGGCCGGTGCGGCCGCCGGTGCGGTGGGCGTCGGGGTGCGGTCGGCCGCGTGCGCCTGCGGGGTGAACAGGCCGGCTGCGAGGAGGAAGGCGACGCCGAGCGCGGGCAGTCTGCGCGCGTTCGCCTTCGATATCCGGAAGGGACGCATGGGGTGGGGGCCTCCGGGACCGTGAGGGGGCCGTGCGGTGGGGGCGCACGGACGGGGTCTGATGTGTGACATGTAAAATGGCACACTCATTCAGGTAAAGGGAAGACCCGGGAGCCGGGGTTCCGGTCGACGAGACCGAACCGTGCCCTTCCGTGCGCCGCGCCTCGCCTGACGGTCCGTCAGACCAGTGACCGTGCCCGGGGGGTGAGCGCCGCGAACTCCAGCGGCGCCGACGGGTCCACCGACACGTCCGCCGGGGCCGGCTCGGCCCCGGCCCGGACGAGGAGGTCGCCGACGGCCGCGACCATCGCGCCGTTGTCCGTGCACAGCCGCAGCGGCGGCACCCGCAGGGCGATCCCGGCCTCGGCGCACCGCTCCTCGGCGAGCGCCCGCACCCGCGAGTTGGCGGCGACCCCGCCGACCACCACCAGGGTGTCGATCCCGTGGTCGGTGCAGGCCCGCACCGCCTTGCGGGTGAGCACGTCCGCGATCGCCTCCTGGAGGGCGGCCGCCGCGTCCGGGACGTGCGGCTTGCCGCCGGCCGTGCGCCGTGCCTCGACCCAGCGGGCGGCGGCGGTCTTGAGGCCGGAGAAGGAGAAGGCGTACGGGTCGTCCCGCGGCCCGGTCAGCGGGCGCGGCAGCCGTACCGCCGCCGGGTCCCCGTCGCGCGCGGCGCGGTCGACGGCCGGCCCGCCGGGGTAGGGCAGGCCCAGGATCCGGGCGACCTTGTCGAAGCACTCGCCGGCCGCGTCGTCCAGGGTGTCGCCGAGGTGGACGATCCGGCCCCGGGCGAGGTCGCGGACCAGCAGCAGCGAGGTGTGCCCGCCGGAGACGATCAGCACGATGCACGGGTCGGGCAGCGGCCCGCCGTCCAGGGTCGCGGCGGCGACGTGCCCGGCGAGGTGGTGCACCCCGTACAGCGGGACGCCGAGCGAGAAGGCGTACCCCTTGGCGGCGGCGACCCCGACCTGGAGGGCGCCGGACAGGCCGGGGCCGGTGGTGACGGCGACGGCCCCCACGTCCCGCAGCGTCAGCCCGGCGCGGTCCAGGGCCTCCTGCACCACCGGGGCCATCGCGTGGACGTGGGCCCGGGCGGCGATCTCCGGCACCACCCCGCCGTAGCGGGCGTGCTCGTCCATCGAGGAGGCCACCGCCTGCCCGAGCAGCACGCCGTCCCGGACCAGACCGGCACCGGTCTCGTCGCAGGAGGACTCGATGCCCAGCACGACCACCGGCGACCCTGTCACAGTCACTCACCCTCTTCACTCATTACACGTGCGGGTGACCATTGTGCCCGATGTGAACGGTGGAATAAGCAGGAGCCCATGCTTCGTTCCTGCAACTCATACGCAATAGTGTTGTCCCGGCACGATCGTCATCGCTCAACCCGCCGAAAGGGGCCGTGTCCTGATGGGCACCTACTCGCTTCCCGACCTGCCGTACGACTACTCCGCGCTCGAGCGGGCCATGTCCGCCGAGATCCTGGAGCTGCACCACTCCAAGCACCACGCCGCCTACGTGAAGGGGGCGAACGACACCCTGGAGCAGCTCGCCGAGGCGCGCGACAAGGAGCAGTTCGGCGGCCTGGTCGGCCTGCAGAAGACCTTCGCCTTCCACCTCTCCGGCCACGTGCTGCACTCGCTGTTCTGGCAGAACCTGTCCCCGGAGGGCGGCGACCGCCCCGAGGGCGAGCTGGCCGACGCCATCACCGAGCACTTCGGCAGCTTCGAGGCCTTCAAGAAGCAGCTCACCACCGCCACCACCGGCGTCCAGGGCTCCGGTTGGGGCATCCTGTCCTGGGAGCCGCTCGGGCAGCGCCTGATCGTCGAGCAGGTCTACGACCACCACGGCAACGTCGGGCAGAACACCACCCCGCTGCTGGCCTTCGACGCCTGGGAGCACGCCTACTACCTGCAGTACCGCAACGTCCGCCCCGACTACGTCACCCGTCTGTGGGACGTCGTCAACTGGCAGGACGTCTCCTCCCGCTTCGCCGCCGTCAAGGGCGCCTGAGCACCGAGCGAGCAGGAGGGCCCCGGACCGGTCGGGCGGTCCGGGGCCCTCCCCCTGTTCTCCCCCCGTGTTCCCCCTGTTCCCGCCGTGGTTCCCCGCCACGGCCGTCGACCCCCGTCACGTCAGCCACACCGAACCGAACGCCCTCCGCCACCCGTTGTTCGCCCGTGAACGGCGCGCGGTCGCTACGCTCGGGACACCGCCGGTCACCGGCGGTCGGCGGCCGACCGGCCGACCGGCCCGTCCGCTCCTGAGCGAAAGGCCGTCCGATGGCCCCTCGTCTGTCCGTCGTCGTCCCGATCTACAACGTCGAGCGCTACCTCGCGGAGTGCCTGGACTCGATCGCGGCCCAGACCTTCACGGACTTCGAGTGCGTGCTGGTCGACGACGGCTCGACCGACGACGGCCCGATGATCGCCAAGGAGTACGCCGCCCGGGACCGGCGCTTCCGGCTGGTCCAGCAGGAGAACAAGGGCCTCGGCGCCGCCCGCAACACCGGCTGGCGCCACCTCGCCCCCGGCACCCAGTACCTGACCTTCGTCGACAGCGACGACACCCTGCCGCCGCACGCCTACCAGTTGATGATCAGCACGCTCGACCAGACCGGTTCCGACTTCGCCACCGGCAACGCGATGCGCCTGCGCACCACCGGCCTCACCCCCTCGCACGCCCACCGCCGCCCCTTCCGCGAGACCCGGCTGCGCACCCACGTCAGCGAACTGCCCGCCCTGGTCACCGACCGCACCGCCTGGAACAAGGTCTACCGGCGCACCTTCTTCGACGCCGCGGGCATCCGCTACCCCGAGGGCATCCTGTACGAGGACGCCCCGGTCAGCGTCCCCCACCACTTCCTCGCCGAACGGGTCGACGTGCTCTCCGAGCCGATCTACCACTGGCGGGTCCGCGAGGACGGCAACCTCTCCATCACCCAGAAGAAGACCGACCCGCGCGGACTGATCGACCGGGTCCGCTCGATGGAACTCGTCCGGGAATGGCTGCTCGCCCGCCCCGAAGCCCTCTTCGCCGAGCAGTACCTGCGCGCCTACGACCGGAACTGCCTGGCCGAGGAGATCCCGATGTTCTTCTGGTCCATCCCGGACGGCGACCGCAACTACTGGGAGGTCTACCAGCGGCACGTCAGCCGCCTGCTGCAGGCCATCGGCCCCGAGCGGATCGCCGGCCTCAACGGCCAGTTGCGGCTCAAGTACCGCCTCACCCAGGCCGACGCGATG
This sequence comes from Kitasatospora sp. NPDC059160, assembly GCF_042755465.1. Classification (NCBI taxonomy): domain Bacteria; kingdom Bacillati; phylum Actinomycetota; class Actinomycetes; order Kitasatosporales; family Streptomycetaceae; genus Kitasatospora; species Kitasatospora sp. NPDC059160. The sequence continues at coordinate 8,699 of NZ_JBHZCN010000181.1, forward strand.
AACCGCTTCATCGCCGTCCAGCGCGTCCACCGCACCGTCCGGCGCGCCCGCCAGGCCGCCCAGGCCGTGCGCCGGGGCTGACCGGGGGTCGGCGGCGGCGGGCGCCGTCAGCCGACCGCAGGTGCCGTCAGCCGGCGGACCAGGGTGACCAGGGCCGCCCGGTCCGTCGTCCGGTCCGCCGTACCGGCGAGCAGCAGGCGGACCATCTGCGGCAGCGTGAACCACGCGTTCACCAGGCCGATCACCGCGAACATCAGCCGTGCCGGATCCACCTCCCCGGCCACCCCGCCGCTGCGCTGCGCGGCGGCGACGGCGGCGACCTTCTCCGCGTAGTGCGCGGTGCGCTCCGGCCCGGCCGCCAACTCCTCGGCGTCCGAGCCGCGTTGCAGTCCCTCCCAGGCCAGCAGCCGGGAGAGGTGCGGGTGGGCCGAGTGGTAGTCGAAGACCCGGCCGGCGTAGTCGCCGAGGTCCAGTTCCGCCTCCGGGGCGAGCGGTACCGCCTCGGCGAGCTTGCCGAGCTCGGACGTCAGCACGGCGGAGAAGAGCTGCTCCTTGTTGCCGAAGTACTGGTAGATCCGCTCCTTGTTCACCCCGGCCCGGGTCGCCACCCGGGCGATCCGGGCCCCGTCCGGGCCGAACTCGGCGAACTCCTCGACCGCGGCGTCGAGGAGGAGCTGCTGCGTGCGTGCGGTGTCCCAGGCCATGGCCCAAGGGTATCCCAAATTTCCAACCCAATGGTTGGACTTCCGCGTCCGCGCGTGCCAAACTCCAACCGAAGGGTTGGAGATGAGGTCTCCGCCCGATCACCAAGGGGAGGACCCGCGCCATGACCACCGACACCATCACCCCAGCAGCCCCCGCCACCGTTCGGGCCACCGTCGCCCCGGCCACCCCCGCGGCCCCCTCGGTCCCGTCGGTCCCGTCGGTCCACCGCCGCGCCGTGCTCACCTGGCTCGCCGTCTACCCGACCATCACCACCGCCTTCCTCGTCCTCGGCCCCCACCTCGGCAGCCTCCCCGTGCCGCTGCGCACCCTGGTGATGACCGCCCTCGTCGTCCCCGTCGTCGTCTACGCCCTGATGCCGCTCCTCCTCAAGGCGGAGACCAGGCTCGCCCGCCGGGCCGACGGCCGGAAGTAGCGGGCGACCCGGCCCCGGCCCTCCGTCGGCCGGGCGGAACCTACCGTCGGATCGAACTCTTAACGTGGATAGGGCGGTTGGGATGATTCTCTTCAACCAGAGTCGCCGTCGCCGCAGCTGCCGTAGCGCTGGCCCTCGTGGGCGCGACGGCCTCCACGGGGCAGGCGGCGGCCAGTGGCCACCGGCAGCTGTCCCAGAACGTCCGGTTCTACAACGCGGCGGTGGACGGGAACCTGGACGGCAAAGCCAACGGGACGTATCCCCTCACCTACCCGTCCAACGGCAGCCCCGTTCAGACCTGGACCCTGACCCCGACCGCCCAGGGGGCGTTCCAGATCATGAACGTCTACAAGAACCTCTGCCTCCAGGCGCCTGCCACCACCGGGGACCCGATCCCCCTGATCCGGTGCAACATCAGCAACCCGGCCCAGTGGTGGGACCTCGACGAGAGCGACAACAAGGTCGTCATCACCGAGTACCTCGACGGGGACTACGCCATCCAGTCCAACGGGAACTACACCACCGTGCTGAGCGCGTTCTCCGACCACAACAAGCTCCAGGAATGGGACGTGTTGCCCGCGTAGGGGAGCAGGCCCGTCGAGCCCCTGCCGCCCCCTCGGGCCGCAGGGGCT
>NZ_JBHZCN010000182.1:0-10180 GCF_042755465.1 Kitasatospora sp. NPDC059160
TCCGGGCCGTCGCAACCCGCTACGACAAGCGGGCCTACGTCTTCCATGGCACGGTCACCGTCGCAGCGATCCGCCTCTGGCTCCGACCATGATCCACCGGACAGAACCTAAAGGCTGTCCCGCATGTCGGCTACTGAGGTCTCGCGGCAGACTGTCGCCCGTCGTTGACCTTGTTCGGGTGCTGGGGCGTTTGTGTTTGAGCGTGAGACGGTCCGTTGGGTGGACTATGAAGCCGGACAGCTCCCAAACTGCCGGGCCGCCATCCCTGCCCGAACACCTTCTCCAGAAGCGGCCGCGCATGTATCGATCGGGAGGGATTCCGTCCGCACGCCGGGTGCGGCTCCATCCCCGGTAGTCTGGAGCCCGACTCGCACGGCCACGGGGGGATGATGGTTCGAGCGCTCCTGCTCGGAGTTGGGGCATTTCAGAGTACGGTCGACGAGGAGTGGACGCCCACGTCGGAGGACTTCACGCCGTTGCCGTCGGTCGAACCACGGGTACGTGAACTCGGCGCCGTGCTCTCGTTCTTCGAAGGGCTGGACACCGGCGCGCCGGTGATCGATGGGGACCGGGCCGGCGTGGAGGCGAGCTGGCGCGCACTCCGGCGCGACTCGGCAGGCCAGCCGTGCGTCGTCCTCTTTGCTGGCCACGGGGTCACGCGCGGCCGGGTGCTGTACCTGCCCGTGCACGACAGCCGCCCGGGCGACCTCCCGGGTTCGGCGATCGATGTCGGCCGCTGGCTCAACGAAGTCGAACACGGCTCCGACCCCTCGCCAGTCCTGTTTCTGCTCGATGTCTGCGGTGCGGGTGCCGCTACGGACTTCCAGGTCTTTCAGGACGTTCCCGAGGCCGACCGCAGGAGCTGGGTGATCGCCGCCTGCGCCGGGGACGAGAGCGCCTTCGGCGCGCGGTTCACCCAGGCCACAGCCCGTGTCCTCGAGCGGCTCCGCCTGGGGGACCTGGACATCTCCCCAGCACTGCCCCACGTACCGGTGGAGGCGTTCGCCGACGAGATCGCGCGGGAGCTGGTCAGCCTCGACGCGGGATACCCGCAGACCGTGGTGCACTCACCGCGCCGGGCCGCGTCGATGCCGGTACCGGAGTTCTTCCCGAACCCGGCCTTCAGTACCGACGGCTGGCTACGGCTCCGTAACCGGCTGCGGTCGGCTCTGAGGGAGCTGGCGTCGGAGTTCGACCCCGGCCTGGATCCGGTGCACTTCCTCACCCGGGCATCCGGGCGCCCGCACGACGACGCCGCGATGACCGGCTGCCTGTTCACCGGGCGGACCCGTGAACTGGACCTGGTCCGCGCCTGGTTGGCGAGCGACGAACCGCTGATGCTGGTCACCGGGAGCCCCGGCTCCGGAAAGTCCGCGCTGCTGGGCGTGACGGTGTTCCTGGCGCACCCCCAGCTCGCCGAACTGAGCACGCTCCTGACCAGTCGAATCCCCGCGCAACACCGCCCGCAGCGCCGGTGTCCGACCCTCGTCGCGGTCCACGCGCGCCACCGGAGCATGGACCAGGTGATCGCCTCGATCAGGGCCCAGCTCGCTCCCGAGGGCACCGCTCCGGCCGCGGCCGGCAGCGACGAGAAGGCCATGGAAGAGCTCCTCCTTGCCGCCGAGAACCTGCCGGAACCGGTGGTGCTCGTCCTCGACGCAGTCGACGAGGCCTCAGAAAGCGCCCGCATCGTCGACGGCCTGCTGCGCGAGCTGCTGTACCGGGACCGCGCCGACGGCCGCCCGCTCTTCCGGGTGCTCGTGGGGATACGCCCGCCGCAGGCGGGCAACGCCCTGCTCCACGACGACACGCTGCTCCGCGACGACGCAATGCTCTACGAGGCACGCGACCACGGGGTCCTGCTCGACCTGGACACCTCGACAAGTGGCGAGGATCTCGCGGAAGACCTCGCCACCTACCTCTCCGACGTCCTGTCCGGCGTGGCGCACTACGGGGACGAGGCCGTCCGCGAGCCCGTGGCCCGTGCGGTTGCCACCGCCATCGCCCGCCGGCCCGACCGCGGCACGTTCCTCCTCGCCTCGCTCTTCGCCGACTTCCTGCGAACCGGCGCACCACTGGGTCCGGAGGAGGCGGTCGCGCTCCTGCCGCCGGACCTTCCGCACCTGCTCGAACTGCGCCTGCGGGCCACGCTCGACACAGACCCGTGGATGCGTCACCTGATGGTGGGGCTGGCACAGGCGCGCGGCCAGGGCATGCCGCTCGAGCTGGTGGTCGCGGCCACCACCGCGGCCGCCGCGGCGGCACACCAGGAGCTGGGGGCGCTCCTTCCCGGCCGGGCCCGCGAGCTGCTCGCCGCCGCCCGCTTCTACCTGCGCACGACGGTCGACACGGACGGCCGTCAGCTCTACCGCTTCTTCCACGAATCGCTCGTCGAACACTTCCGCGGCACCGCAGCCGATCCCGACGGCCTCGCCGTCCTCCTCTTCGAGGAGCTGCTGTCGGCGGTTCCCGGGCAGCACTCCGCCCAGGCACCCCGGTGGGACCTCGCAGCGCCGTACCTGCTGCGACACCTCATGGACCATGCCGCCGCCGTGCCCGGTGGTTCCGCCGTCGACCAGCTGTTCCTGGATCCGGAGTACCTGGTCCGCGCGGATCACACCGCCGTCTGGCGTGCCGTTCACCGGGCGAAGGCCCCGACGGCGCGGCGCGCCGGTGTCGCCTACCGAACGGCCTTCGGACGCTTCGGCCTCGGCGGCTTGTCGGGCCGCTCCGCAACGTTGGAAGCACGCCGTCCGCTGCTCCGGCAAGAGCTGGTCACCTACGGCGCGGCCGGGATCGCCCGCCGCCTCGACGACGCCCGGGACGCGCTCCGCCCGCAATGGAGCACCGGCCTGGTGGAGCAGTCGCTGCTGCACGTCATCGACGAGTCCGATCTGGGCACCTCGGTGTCGGCCGTGGTGCTGACCAGCGTCGACCGGCGGCTGCTCGCGGTGATCGGCGGCGCCGACGGCTCCCTCCAGGCGTGGGACGTCACACCCGGCCCCGGGCCGGCGTGGCGACACTTCTCGGTGCCCCCGACGGCCGAGGGCGGCATCACCCATCTGGCCGTGGCGGACCTGGCCGAGCGGTCGGTGATCGTCTCGATCACCGACTGGAACACCGTCCGGCTGCACGATCCCGCCACGGGCACCACCGTCGGCGAGACCCACCTCGACGGTGCCCGGGTGTCCGCCTCGACCGCCGTCGGCACTGGGGACGAAACAGTCCTCGCAGTCGGCCGGGTGACCGGCGAGATCAGCGTGGTCGGCCTGCTGGACGAGGAACTCGGCAGCGTCCTCCAAACCGCGGACGCCGGGGACACCGCCGTCGCCTCGCTGCTGGGCGTGGAGTCGCCAGGCGGTTCCCTCGGCTTCCACGTGCTCTCCGCCGATCGCGACGACCCACGAACGATGGTGCTTCGCGAACTGGACGGGCGGCCCGTCGTCCTCTCCACGGACGGCCCGCGCCAGGAGGTGCGCATCCATCACAGCGGCTCGCCCGCCCCGCTGTTCTCCCTCGTCGCGTACGACCGCCAGTTGAGCGCCTACCGCACGAACGGCGAAACGGTCCAGACGATCACGCTGCCCAAGGACCGGGCACTGACGTTCGCCGATGTCCGGCGACTCGACCGCCACTGCCTCGCACTGACGGCCCATCGGGACGGCAGCCTCCGGGTGTGGGACCTCGACGTGTGCCCCCGGTCCGGGCACGGCCAGAACCTCTGGCACCCCGTCACGGTCCTCGGCACCGTCCTGCTGGACGGATCGGAACTCGCTGTCAGCGCCGATCTGACCTTCGGCGAGGTCAAAGCCTGGGACGTGGACTCCGGCTCCGAGGAGCACGGGCTCAGCGGACTCGGGAGGCTCACCCACGCCGCCGCCGTGACCGTCCAGGACGCGGCCTACGTCGTCACGGCGACCAGGGAGAACGAACTCGACACCTGGAACCTCGCCGACGGCACCCTGGAATCGACGATCCCCCTTCCCGATCCGGTCACCGCATTGGCCGCCCTCCCGTACGAGACCTCGGTCCGCGTCGTGGTCGGCTGCGCCGACGGCACGATCCAGGTCCGGGACTCCGCCGCGGAGTCGTCACCTCGCGTCCTCACCGGTCCGCAGGGCCCGGTCACCGCATTGACCGCCTTCGAGGCGGACGGCGAGACCATGCTCATCAGCGTCCACGACGAACGGCACGTCTGCGTCTGGTCGTTGGCCGACGACACCTTGCGGCAGTCGCTCACCCTGGACCGGGTCGGAGCGATCGGGGCGGCAGGTGGACGCCCGTACGCGGCCGAGCGGTCGTCGGGCGGCGGCCGGGTGCGGGTCCGGGACCTCCTGACGGGCACGTGCCTGGGCACCGTCGCCGCGCGTGATCCGCGAGCGATGACGATCGCCCAGGTGGACGGCAGAGTGACTCTCGTGGCCGCCACCAAGGAGCCAGTGCTGTGGGCGTGGGACGCCCGGTCCGGCGAGCCGCTCGGGTCTCCGGCCCCCGTGCGGGAGCCGGTGCACACCATCACTCCCCACGCCGGCGGCGTGTTCACGGGCAGCCGGGACGGCCAGGTCGCGGCGCTAAGGTGGGCCCGTACCGCGAACGCTGCCGAGACACGGCCGACACGGCCCACCGTCGACGTCACCCACGTCCTGGCCTGGCTTCCGGGCGAACTCCTGTGCGGTGACGCCCACGCGGACGGATGGGAGTTGTACACCACTGACGAGTGGGAGGGAGGAGTGCCTCCCTCCCACGATGCGGTCTGCACCCGCCCAATGACAGCGACGGCGGCCGAGCTCCAGGATGCCCTCCTCACCGTGCTCGAACCCGACGGATTCGAGGTCGTGCGCCTGGAAGCGGGCCGGTACGAGATCAGCAGGGTCAACGGTGTCACCGACGGCGGGCCGTGGACGTTCCCGGCGTACGCCGTGTACTGCCACCCGGAGGAGGGATCAGGGCAATGACGATCGTCGCGGTGCACGGCATCGCCAACCACCAGAGCGGCCGCTCACCGGACGAGGCTGCCGCCGAACTGTCGACACAGTGGGGGCCCAAGCTCCGACGGGGGTTCACGTCCGCCGGGCTCGACGACCATCCGCTCCCGCCCCTGCACGTCGCGTATTACGCCCACCACACGATCGCCGCCGAGCGGCAGGCCGGCGTCCCGAACCTGAACTCCCTCGGTGAACAGGAGCAAGCCATCGTCGTCGCCTGGGCATTGTCCATGGGTTCGCCGACCCTGCAGGAGCGGCAAGGACTGGCCACCGCGCCACTGCGGCAGCTCCTGTCCTGGGTCTCGCAGCGGCGCGGCATTCCCCTCACGACCGTCACGCGGCTCGCCGTCCGGCTCGCGGGCGAGGTCCGCCGCTACCTCCACGTTCCGGAGGTGCGGGCCGCCGCCCAGTCCGTGGTGGCCGAGCTGATTCGGCGGGCACGTCCTCAGGTGGTCCTGGCCCACTCCCTCGGCTCGGTCGTGGCGTACGAGGCGCTCCATGCCCACCCGGACCTGGCCGTGGACTGCTTCGTGACCCTGGGCTCTCCGCTCGGGCTGCCGGGCGGGGTCTTCGACCACCTGGTCCCCGCACCGCTCGCCGACCGCGGTGCGCGGCCGGCCGGGGTCGGCTACTGGGTGAACCTCGCCGACACGGGTGACCTGGTCGCGATTCCCCATCGGCTCGGCGACCGGTTCCCGGTATACCAGCACGCCGACACACCCATGGGCACTCTCGACTTCCACACCTTCGGAACATACCTGTCCTCGCCGCTCACCGCTGCGGCCATCGCGCCGTTCGTCGGGCAGCCGCAGATCCCCGACCGCGTCGGGAAGAGCTGACTCGCCGCAGCCACCAGCGGCATCAATCGCGGCGGCGCGGCGACCGTACCCGTAGAGGCTGACTTCTGTGGTGAGCTGGCCTTCTCACGTCATCGGACTCGGCTACCAGTGGTCGGCAAGCTGCCGGCCAAGCGTGGAGCGGTAGATCCGGCGCCGCCGCACCCGGTTGTCGTTCCAGCCGTTGGACGATGCGTTCCGGTGGAGGACGACCATCTGGACATGGGGAACAGTCCAACAGACCTGCTTCGGCTACCGGCGTTCCTGATCGATCAGTTCGATGTAGCGACGGTACTGGTCATCGGCGGCGTGCCTGTTTCTAACGAGGGTGCCCTCTTCCATGCGGTAGGTGCGGTCGGGGTCACCACGGAAGGAGAGCCAGTTGAAGCTGGTGGCGATCCAGGTGTCGTCGAAGATGAGGATCTTCGCGTGAGTGGATTTCAGGCGAGCGACTGTGAGCTTGGCGGGGTAGCGGTGGGCCAGATTCTCAAGCTTGCGGACGGCTGCGGGGTCGGTTTTGGTGTCGTTGTCCTGGTAGCCGTAGGCGATGTGGGCGGTGGTGCCGCGCTTGAGCCGGTTCTCAAGCTTGCTGAGGAAGTCGGTGGTGATGATGGCGTTCTTGATCCAGGGGGAGATGATCAGGATGCGCTGCCGAGCTTGGGTGAGGGCTTCGTCCAGTAGGTCGGGGTGCTCGAACACGCTGATCGCGCGGACCTGATCGCGCTGTATTGCAGGTCCGGTCTGGCTTTGATCATCCGATTGCTGAATACCGAGCTGGGCTGCTGCCTGGTCAGCGCGTTGCCGGGTGGCCTGCGACAGGTCGATACGGGCGCGCTCCAGGTCCGGGGCCAGCGCGGGACGTTCGGGCGCGGGCTCGACCTGGATACCGAGAGCCTTGGCACCGCCGTGGCTGAGCAGAGCAATCTCGTGGGCATGGCTGAGCTCCCCGTCCACAACGACGCCGAGCTGGATGTCAGTGCGCTCAGGGTCTGCATAGACGAGGAGTTTGGCCGGCATGACGCGGCGGGCCTTGGCCTGGGTGATTCCGCGGACCAACAGGACTTCGCGGTTGGTGGTCCCGCGTTCGCGCAGCAGCGCGTTGATGTCGGGGACCGGGATGTCGCTGGTCTCCACGACCCCGGAATGGGGCGCGGGTAGCACGACGACGCCTTCTTCCTCGGCCTGGCGGTGGGGGATGACCGTGTGGCGGTCGTAGGGCTTGGCCCTACCGAGAAGCTGGTCGTAGACGAGTGGCTGGCCGACCTGCACGGGAGTAATGGCGGCCATGTCGCGGGCGGTCTGCTGACCGCGGACTGTCAGGCGCAGCCTGTGCGCGACTGGCTCAGCACCGCTTCCGAGCCGGGGTAGCGCGTAGGTGAGCAGATCGTCGGAGAACTGCCCGGCGATGGTGTGGGTGACCATCCGCTGCGGCAGGCCGAGGATGCCGGCGATGGCTTCCTCGGTCTCGACGTTCTCGCCGACGAGGTGAAGGACGAATTCCTGTAGCAGGGGCAACGGCTTGCGGTCCTGGGCGAGGATGTCCGCGGTGACCAGGGCAACGGGGATGCCGGCGTCGACGATGGCGACGAGCTCCAGTCCCTGGCGGTCATTGTGGAAGCGGATGTGCAGGAGGCTGTTCTCGCTAAAGGTAGGCATCGCGGACCTCGCACTCCTGCGGGTGGCTGGACATGTAGTCGAGGACATCGCGCAGCGCGCCGCGTTTGCTGCGGCAGAACGCCGCGTCCCCCACCACGATGAGGCCGAAGCGGGCCCGGGAGAGCGCGACGTTGATGCGCCGCCAGTACGGTTCGCCGAGGAAGCCGAAGTCTGATCGGTCGTTGCTGCGAGTGACCGAGAAGACAGCCAGGTCACACTCTCGGCCTTGCACGGCGTCGACGGACAGCACCTCGACTGCCAGGTGTTTGAGCCGGACCTCGGCAAGTTGCCGATTGAGTTCTTCGACCTGTCGGCCGTAGGGGGCGATGGCCAGGACGTCCAGCTTGCGACCGGGCGGGGTCTTGATCAGCTGCCGGTCAATGGCCCTGTCGATTGTCTCTAGGCGCTTGACCGCGAGCTTGGCCTCGGTGCGATTCGAGATGCTCGTCTCGGTGCTGGTGCGCTCCGACTCGCGGCGACTGGGGAGTTTGGTGGTGTCGAGCCACAGGACGGGCTTGTTGATCTGATCGTAGCCGGGCAGCGTGTGGGGGTTGGGCGACAGGAGCTTACCGCCGTAGAAGCAGGTCGAGATCATGTTCCCGATGGCGGGGGTCATGCGGTACTGCTCACGCAGCAGGTGCTGGACGGGATGGGCAGTGTGGGTGGCCAGGTACTGGAACAGGGTGGTGGTTACCAGTTCGGGGATGAGCTGGTAGTCCGCCATGATCTTTTTATCGCGCAGGAGGTCCTCATCGATGGGCGGCAGTTGGCGAGTGTCACCGACCAGCACCCAGCGCTGGGACCGGGCGAGAGGTACGAGGGCCTCGGTCGCGGTGGCCTTGGAGGCCTCATCGAAGATGCACAGGTCGAACTCCAGATCGCGTGCCGCCGGGTGTCCCAGGAAGCCGATCGCGGTTCCACCGACGACCTGCCGTGTGCGCAGGAACTCGGCAAGCAGATCCTGGTCGGTGCTGATGCGCTGCAACCACTGTCCTTGCAACCGCAGCAGCCGCATCAGATCCTGGCCGCTTCCGGTAGGGCCCAGAAGGGCCTCCACAGCGTCCCGGGCCTCACCAGGAGTGAGATTCTCCCGCAAAGTGAGGTCACCTGCGAGAACTCGCTGCGCCTCGACGTACAACTCGCGGCGCTGGTCGAGAAGCTGGTCGCGCCGGGCCCGGACAGTAACGAGTTCTTCGCCGAGATCGCGAGCAGAGGTGGTGCGTTCGGGTGCGGGTCGGCTGTTGAGCTCTTCGAGCTTGAGGGTGACGTGGTTCAAGTCGGCGGCGACCGAGGCGAGTTCTTCCAGAGTGAGGGCAGCCTTGAGGTGGCGCGCTTCCACGCCGCCGCGGTTGGCGACGCCGTCGAGGTAGGACTCTGCACGGGCCCGTACCTGCTGGGTCCACTTCTTGACCTGACGGTCCAGCAGAAGGTGCTGGGCGCTTTCAGCGACTCTAGGGTCGTCGGGCCGTCCGAGGCGCACCAGCCCCTGAACACCGGCTTCCTCGATGCGGCGCAGTGCGTTGTCGATGGCGATGTGGGTCTGACTGACGATGAGGATGCGCGCGTTGGGATCACGTTCGAGGGTCTGTTCGACGATCTCGGCGATGACGGTCGTCTTGCCCGTTCCTGGCGGTCCTTCGACGAGCAGGAGGTCCTGGGAGCCAAGAGCGTGCTTGACCACGTCGCGTTTGCTCTTGTCCAGATCCTCGCGGAACCAGTGGGTGATCTCGGCGGGTGGCTGGGAGGCGATGGCGGCGGGGTTGTCGATGATGTCGCGCAGAAGTCGGTTGGTGCTCTGCCCGGCCATGACGGTGGTCAGTGCGTCCCGCTGTCGGTTCAGGGCTTGCTGGCTGGGGCCGAGGAACGGCAACAGCACGCCCCGGTCCGGCACTCTGGCGGTGGGGCGGGTGAAGCGGATCGCCACCGTCTCCTCGGACTGGACCGTGACTTCGCCGCGCTCTACCGGCCTGGCCTGTGCGAAAGGAGCGATGGACCATTCTTCGCCGACCGGAGGAGCGGTACCCGGCTTGGCCAAATGGAACACCCGAGTGCGGCCGGTTCCGGTGACCCGGTCGTAGTCGAGGACCTGGCGTCCGCCGGCGGCGACCTCCTCGCGGGCGTCCAGGAGCCTGCGCCACCCCTCGAAGAGGTCTCCGAGGCTGCGCGCCTGTTCGTCCTGGTGCTCCTCCTTCCGGCGGGCGAGGTGGTCGTCGAGGTGATCCAGCAGAAGATTGCGGCCCTGGTAGGCGGGTTCCTCGCCCGGGTCGTCGAAGATCCAGGTGAGGGCCGGCGGAAGCGCCAGGACGTGCTTTCGCTGTCGGCTCATCCACTCGTCGGGCTTGGAGAGAGCCTGGACGATCACAGAACGCTCGGGGTACTGATCGTCGGAACGCAACCGCAGGAACCAGGACTTGCCAAACAGACGCAGGGTGCTCTGGTCGACCTCGTCGGTCTGCGGGTTGTAGCCGTAGTCGACGTGCACGATGCCGGACAGATCGGCGAGGACCGTATTCTTGGCTTGGGCCCAGTCCGGTTCTTCGTCCTCGGGCGTCTCGGCGAGCTTCGCGGCCGCAGAGCGAGTGAGCTTCAGCCAGAAGAAGTTGCTCTTAGAGGGTGTTCGGTAGGGGAATCCCCCCAACTGTCCGGCTTTCACTGGCGCGGCACGGACTCGGTTCCAGGATCCCGTAGCGGCCGGGCCCGCGT
>NZ_JBHZCN010000183.1:0-9813 GCF_042755465.1 Kitasatospora sp. NPDC059160
TCCTACCAGCGGTGTACGACAGACAACGCCGTCGATCCTACTGCCCGCACCCCGCGCCCGACGCGGGGTGACCGAGGAGCGGACACCCTCCCGCCAGGTGCTCCGGCTCGGGTGGGGGCCGCTACGAGGGCGTGATGCCGTCCTGGCCGAGCAGGCCTGGTGCGTCGGGCCCGATGCGGGCGGAGGCGGCCGGGCCGTACCGCCCTACGGAGGTGTGGACGTAGTAGTTCCCGGCGATCATGTCGCGGAGGTTGTCGACGTGGTGGTGCACCGCTTCACGACCGCCGCCGGACAGGCCCAGCCGGTCGCAGAACCCCGCTGTGCCCTGGTGCAGGTCCAGGAACGCCCGCAGGTGCTCGTCGGCCGTCGCGATGACGTAGCGGATCGCCGAGTCACGGGAGCGGCCCTGTTCCGCCATGACGAGCTGGACGAGGTTGGGTTCGCCGCGGGCCTCGTCCTTCTCCAGGCCCGTGACCTCGTTGACGAGGACCACGTGATCGACGGTGTGCCGGCGGGCGGTGGTGAGCCGCCCGCTGTGCCAGGCCAGCGACGGCACCTCGAAACGACCGGCCGCCTCCAGCAGATGGAGGGTCGGCCGCACCGCGATCGAGTGTCGCCGTACCTCCAAGTGTTCGTCGACGGTGGGGACTTCGCCGGTGCGCCGGTTGGCCTCCTCGGTGAGGTTCGCGTACAGGTAGTCCAGCCAGCTCCTGGCCGCACGGCGGCTCCACTCGGCCGACCGCCCCTCGGTCATGTCCGCCCAGAGCCGCGCGAAGGCGGCGCCGATCCGCGGCGTCGGCGGGCTGTCCGGACGGGGTGTCGAAGAAGTCGTCGAAGATGAAGTGGAAGGCCATCCCGTTGGTCAGCAGGTCGACGTCGTCCCCGGCTTCGGTGCAGAAGTCCGTGCCGAACTCCGCGACCCCGCTGGCGGCGTACAGCGCCACGGCGCTGTCGGTGGGCAGCAGCCCGAACTGCCGGGCCCACGCGATGTTGCGCTCCAGGGCGGCGGGCGTGTCCGGGTGCGACCGGCGGGGGTAGGGCATGAAGAACTCGGCATCCTGGGGCACTCGACCGCTCCTCGCGCGTGTGACCGGCAACGCATCCAAGATCAGCGGTGCGCGGCGCCCCGGTCAGGGCGCACCGCCCGGCGCACGAAGGCATGTGCATGGCGGGAGTTCGGCGGTCGCCGGGCGGGGCGGGGGCGGCTTGACACGGTTGATCGTATCGAGAATATTAGATGCGTCCTGGTGTCGAGGGTGTCCGTGGTCGGGGAAGGAGCGTGCGTGGTGGATCCGCTGGCCGTGCACAAGGCGCTCGCCAACCCGGCGCGTGCGGATTTCCTGCGCTGGCTCAAGACGCCCGAGCGGTACTGGGACGAGGCGTACTACCGCGAGCGCGGGGTGGGCTTCCACGTCGGGGTGTGCGTGACCGACATCCGCGAGCGTTCGGGCCTGGCCCAGTCGGTGGTCTCCGGGTATCTGCAGATCCTGCGTGACGCCGGGCTGTTGGTGTCCGAGCGGGTCGGCAAGTGGACGTTCTACCGGCGTGACGAGGAGACGATCGCGGCCTTCGCCGCGTACGTGCGCGACGAGCTCTGAGGTCGTGCCCGGCCGGGTGCCGCTCGACCGGGGTCGTGGTGCGGGGGTGCCGGGGTGCCGTGGTGCTGTGACGTCGATGAGGGGTGCCCTTGGGTGGGCGCCCCTCTTCTTCGGCCCTGATTCATCTAACTATCTAGATTTGTCGTTGCGGATTCGGATGGCGATCCGGCCCGTGGACGGCCCGTGGACGTGAGAGGGAGGCTGTTGATGGACGGTGTACGAGGTCCGCGCGCGGCGCTGGCGGTGGGGGCCCTGGCGGTCGGGGTGTTCGGAGTGATCACCACCGAGATGGGGGTGGTCGGGGTGCTGCCGCGCTTGTCGCAGCACCTGCACGTGGCTCCGGCCACCGCGGGCTGGCTGGTCGGCGTCTTCGCGCTGACCGTGGCCCTGGCCGGGCCGCCGGCCACCCTGGCGGCTTCCCGGCTGCCGCGTAAGGCGGTGCTGGTGGCGGTGCCGGTGCTGTTCGCGGTGTCCAACGCCGTGTACGCGCTCACCGACTCCTTCCCGGTGATGCTCGCCTTCCGCGTCCTGCCGGCCCTGGTGCACCCGGTGTTCTTCGCCCTGGCGCTGACCGCCGCCACCCGGCTGGCCCGCCCCGGCCGGGAGGGGCGGGCGGTGAGCGTCGTCTTCGCGGGCGTCAGCGCCGGCTTCGCCTTCGGGGTCCCGCTGACCGCCTACCTCGCCGACCACCTCGGCCTGGCCGCCGCGTTCTGGAGCGCCGCCGCGGTCAACCTGCTCGCCGCCGCCGGCCTGCTGGTCCTCTTCCCCCGCCTGCCCCGGGAGCAGCACGTCTCGACCGCCGGACAGCTCGGCATCCTGCGCAGCGCCCGACTGTGGCTCGCGGTGGCGGCCGTGACCCTGATCTTCGCGGCGATGTTCGCCGGCTACGGCTTCTTCGCCGAGTACCTGGAGAGCGTCACCGGCCTCGCCCCCTCCCTCACCGGTGCCGCCCTGATGGCCTTCGGCGCCGTCATGACCGTCACCGGCATCGGCTTCGGGCGCCTGCTGGAACGCGACCTGACCCGCACCGTCACCGCCTACCCGCTGCTGTACGTCGGCCTGTACGCGCTGTTCTACGCGATCGGCACCCATCCGGCCGCGATGGTCGCGGGCGTCCTGCTGTGGGGCGCCGTCCACTCCGGGGGACTGGCCGTCGCCCAGGGCTGGCTGGCCCGCGACGCCGCCCGGGCACCGGAGTTCGGCAACAGCCTGTTCATCTCCTTCTCCAACCTCGGCATCACCCTGGGCACCGCCCTGGCCGGCGCCACCGTCACGGTCGCCGGTCCCCGCCACCTGCCCCTGGCCGGCGCGGCCCTGGCGGCCCTTGCCCTCGCCGCCGTCTGCGCCCGCCGTCGCGTCGGCCCACCCACCCCGCCGGCGGGTGTCCCGGGCCCGGCCGTGGTCTCGGCCCCGGCCGCGGAGCGGGCCCCGTCCCGCAGCGGGGTTCAGGCGGGCGGCGGCCAGGGCCAGGGCGTGGGCAGGGTGTAGTACCAGCCCGGGCGCCAGGGCGGCGGTTCGCGCAGGACGTCCTCCAGGCGGGCGCCGGCCAGCAGGCAGTCCAGCGCCCAGCGGTTGGCCGAGTGTGCGATCAGCAGGACGCGCCGTCCGTCGAACCCCGCGGCGAGGTCGGCCAGGAAGGCCCCGGTGGCGGCGAGGACCTGGCGGTGGCTCTGCCCACCGGGGTACGGGTGGTCGGCGCAGTACGG
Source organism: Kitasatospora sp. NPDC059160 (assembly GCF_042755465.1). Classification (NCBI taxonomy): domain Bacteria; kingdom Bacillati; phylum Actinomycetota; class Actinomycetes; order Kitasatosporales; family Streptomycetaceae; genus Kitasatospora; species Kitasatospora sp. NPDC059160. The sequence continues at coordinate 3,305 of NZ_JBHZCN010000183.1, forward strand.
GCGCAGCGCCGCGACCAGGGCGGCCGGGGCGCCGTTGAGGGTGCCGTAGTCGCACTCGCGCAGTCGGGGGTCCTGGTGCAGGGGCGGGTGGCCGCCGGGGAAGGCGATGCGTGCGGTGGCCACCGCGCGGTGCAGGTCGGAGCTGAACACCGCCGCCAGCGCCTCGCCCCGGCGCCGCTCGCCCAGCTCGGCGGCCTGGCGCCGGCCCAGCGGGCCCAGGCGCCCGGGCACGTGGCCGGTGGCGATGCCCGCTTCGTTGTCGGTGGTCGTGGCGTGCGTCTCGTAGACGATCTCCACTGCCATTCGCCGGTTCCTCCCTGCCCCGCCCCTGGGCTGCCCTGCCCTGCGCTGTCGGGTGGCCTTGCGGTGGCCACCGGTGCTCGCCGGGTCGAGGGGAGGGTGCCCGGGGTGGGGGCCGACTACGCGTAGCGCTCGAACAGGGCCGCCACGTACTCCTCCAGGCGGGCGGACAGCAGCTGGGTGCTCAGGTCGGTGCGGCCCAGTTCGCGCCAGGGCACGGCGACCTTCTCCGCGTCCGGCGCGAAGGCCAGCGCGTCCAGCAGCCGCCAGTACAGGTGGTCCTCCCCGGTGGCGGTGAGCGTGCCGCCGGCCCGCTCGTAGGCGTCGGCGAAGGCCAGGCCCGTCTCCACGCCGTGCAGCAGGGCCAGCGCCGTCGAGCAGTGGGCGACGTCCAGGTCGGTGGGGCCCCAGGAGGTCTCCACCCAGTCGACGACTCCGCTGACCGCGAGTTCCGCCCCCGTACCGTCGAACAGCACGTTGCCCGGGTGGAAGTCGCGGTGCAGGAAGGCACCTCGGTGCTCGGGGGCCGGGCGGCCGATCAGCGTCACCGCGCGCTCCCACAGTTCCGGCCGCTCGGTGGCGGGCGGCACCTGCACGCGTTCGGGGGAGGTCCAGGCCTGCCAGGCCCGCGGCCGCTGCTCCTCGTCGACCTCGACGGTGTGCACGGCGGCCAGCTGCCGGGCCAGCAGCTCCACCCGCCGCGCCACGTCCCCGTCCTCCTGCACCCGCACCCCGCCGTCCAGGTGGGTCATCAGCAGCGACGGGTGCTCGCCGTGCTCGCCCCGGGCGTCCACCGCGCGCAGCCGCGCCGCCGGGATGTCGCGGGCGGCCAGCAGGCGCAGCACGTCGGCCTCGCGCTCCAGCATGCCCGGGGCGTGGCGGACGTAGAAGGGCTTGACGAAGGAACGCAGTACCAGCGAGTAACGCCCGCTGCCGTCCCGGCCGTTGTCGCCGTTACCGCTGTTGTCGTGGTTGCCGTCGTCGCTGCTGTCGCTGTTGACGGATTCGATGTCCAGGCGGCGCATCTGCGAGGTCCACCCGCCCTTGAGCGCCCGCACGCCGGCGATCCGCTCACCGGGCGCCAGCGTGCCCTCGACCCACCGGCGCGTTCCGGCCCACCCCTGGACCTCGTCCTCGGTCATGGTCGACCACCCTACGCCCCGCCCCGCGCACCCGTGGCGACGCCCCGGCCCCGTACGACGGCCTGGCGGCGGAGCCGCTGGTCCCTAGGGGCTTGGTGGGTGGGGCGTGCGGTGGGCTTCGGTGTCGGCGGCCGCGATGACTGCGGTCAGGAGGCCGGGGAAGCGTTGTTCGAGTTCCTCGGTGCGGAGGGTGTTCATCTTCGTGGTGCCGACGTAGTACTGCCGTACCACTCCGGCCGCGCGCAGGACGGAGAAGTGGTGGCTGGAGGTGGAGCGTCCGATGGGTAGGTCGAAGGAGCCGCAGCTCAGGTCAGCGCCCGAGTGGGCGAGGGTGTGCACCACTTTGCGCCTCGCCGGGTCGGCGAGGGCCTCCAACACCTGCTGGACGTTGACGTCCTCCACACCGGGGTGCACGATCACTCGCGCCGTCACGCGTGCCCGTCCCACACCCACCACCCCTTTCCACGCCTGGCCCCCGTTCCGAGTCGAACCCCCGTCAACCGCCGCGCACGGTGCGCGACTTCATGGCAGACGCTACTACGGGACGGGGTCCCGCCACGCCCGCTGCAACACCTCTGCAACACGAACCGCGCGCCGACCGCCCGAACGGGTGGTGTCCTCGGTGTTCCTCAGGCGAGTTGGGAGGCCAGGCCCGTGGTCAGCAGCGTGAGGCCCGCGGCGAACGTGGCGTCGGGGCCGGGGTGTTCGGTCTGCCACTGCACGAGGAGCGGGAAGTGCGCCGGGTCCGGGCCGGCGGCTTCGCCGGTGGGGGCGGGCTCCTGTTGCTCCTGGAGGACGAATCCGATGACGTAGCTGGTCACCGCGTGCCCCAGCACTGCTGCTTGGGCCGGTGTGAGTCCCTGTGTGCTCATCAGGGCCAGGCCGTCCTCCAGGGACCTGAGCGTCGCCGTTCCGGGGACGAGGTGTCCCGACACCAGCCGCGCGCCGTCGCGGCGTCCCAGCAGTGCCCGGCGCAGCCGGTGCGCGAACGCCTCGGTGTGCTCCGCCCAACTGCCCGGCTTCGTCTCCGCCTCCGCCTCCGCCTCCGCCTCCGCACCCTCGCCTTTGCCCGTCACGGGTGCGGAGAAGGCCGGGGCCACGACGGTGTCCGCCATGGCCGTCAGGAGCTCCTGCTTGCTGCGGACGTGCCAGTACAGCGCCCCGGGGGCCACGCCCAGGCGTTCGGTCAGCGCCCGGGTGGTCAGTCGCTCGAGCCCGACCTCGTCGAGCAGGTCCAGTGCGGCGGCGATGACGTCATTGCGGTGCAGCGCCATGGTGTCAGCGGGCTCCTTCCGGCGGGAAAGCTTGGGGGCAAGGGGACTTGAGCTTAGCTCAGGTCATCTGCCTATGATCGACCTGAGCGATGCTCAAGTGGCTTCGGGCCTTCCGGGCTCTCGGGCTTCGGGCTTTCGGGTTTCGGGCGAGCAGACATGGAGGCGTGGCATGGGTGAGTACGTGAACGTCGGTGGACATCGCACCTGGTGCGAGATCCAGGGCGAGGGTGACCCCGTCGTCCTGCTGCACGGGGGAGGGGTGACCGCCGACAGCTGGTGGGGCCAGATCCCGGCCCTTGCCGCGCACTTCCGCGTCCACGCCCCCGAACGCCGCGGCCACGGCCGCACCCCCGACGTCGAGGGCCCCGTCACCAGCGACCTGATGGCCGGTGACCTCATCGCCCTCCTGGAGACCCTCGGCACCGGCCCCGTCCACCTGGTCGGCTGGAGTGCGGGCGCGACCGTCGCCCTGCGGACGGCGCTGCGCCGTGCCGATCTGGTCCGTTCCCTGGTCCTCATCAGCGGTGGTGTCAGCCGTGCGGGTTCCACCGACGCCGACGCCGCGATCCTCGACGACACCGCGCGTCTGGAGGCCATGCTCCGCCCCCAGTACGAGCCGCTGTCCCCGGACGGCCCGGCCCACTTCCCCGTGGTCTTCGCCAAGTGGCTGGCCATGTGGCGGGAGGAACCCGACATCGGCTTCGCCGCCCTGGCCGACCTGCCCATGCCCCTGCTGGTGATGCAGGGCGACCACGACGGCGTGCGCATCTGCCACAGCGCCGCCGTGGCCGGAACCGCCCCCCACGGCCAACTCGCCGTCCTGCCCGGCACTTCCCACACCGCCCCGCTGGAGAAGCCCGACCTCGTCAACCGCCTCCTGCTCGACTTCCTCACCCAACCCGGCCCGCCCGCCAGGCAGTTCGCGCTCGGCGCCCTCGCCCAGGCGGCCCGCGACCACGCCTGACCGCCCCGGGGCCCGCACCCGGTGGTGCGGGCCCCGGGTGCGCGGGGTCAGGTGGTGTGGATGCCCTGGCCCGGGGTGAGGATCCCCGCCGGGTCGAAGCGCCGCTTGGCCCGCGTCACCCGCTCCCACAGCCCTCCGTAGTGTGCCTGCCAGTCGGCGCCGCTCATGCCGGGTACCGCGCCGATGAGGTAGCGCTTCCCGCCGAGCTGCACGGCCCGCTCGTACAGGCGCCGGTTGCGCTCCAGCATGGCGGCGGTGTCGGCGCCCGGCGCGGGGAAGGCGAGCAGGTCGAAGTGCCAGCCGACGGGGGCATCGGGCAGGACGGCCAGCGGCGTCGCCACCTTCGCCCGCGTGTACGGGTAGAACAGCAGCAGCCCTGCCCCCAGGTCGGCGGCCGTCAACTGCTCGGCGGCCTCCCGCATGAACACCCCTGCCGTGGCGGCGGGCAGGAACAGGCTCAGCCACGGCTTCGGCAGCCCCCAGAAACCGGCCGAGCGCAGGTACCCCGCGAAGGCGTCGACCCGGAACGCGTACTCGCGCCAGCCCTGCTCCACCACGGTCGTCTCGCCCGGCACCGGGTTCAGGCCGGTCAGCAGCGCCTGGCGGTCCGCCGGCCGGTCCGCCGGCCCGTACGCCACCAACTCGGCGGTGAAGCGCCAGCGCTGTCCGTCCGCGCTGCGCACGACGTTGCCGACCTGGAGGTCGAAACGCCCGTCGGCGAGCACTTTCTGCTGGTCGGCCAGGTAGGCGTCCAGGTCGTCGTAGGCCAGGGTGAAGACGGTGGACCGCGCCGGGGCGGGTACCAGCGCCAGCGTCGCCCGGACGATGATCCCCGCCTGCCCGCCGCCGGCCAGCACCGCCTCGAACAACTCCCGGTTGCGCCCGCGCGAGGCGGTCACCAGCTCACCGGTGCCGGTGACCACCTGGAGTTCGCGCACCGTGTCGGTCTGCAGGCCGTGGTGCTGCACCGCCCCGCCGATGCCGCCCACGCTGAGCGTCCCGCCCACCGACAGGTGGAGGTAGTCCGTCAGCACGGGCGGCACCCAGCCCTTGGCCAGGCCCGCATCGACCAGTTGTGCCCAGGTGGCGCCGGTCTCCACGACGGCCTCACCGGGCCGTATCGAGATGACCCGGTTCAGGCCGCGGGCGTCGATCGCGATGCCGCCGAGCGGGTTGGCCTGGCCGTAGTTGGAGTGCGACTCCAGGGAGGCCGTTCCCTGCGCGGCCGCGTCCCCGCTCTGCCCGTTGACGGCCACCGGGACACGATGGCGCCGGGCGAAGGCGACCACCTTCTGCACGTCGCGCACCGAGCCGGGGCGCAGCACCGCGCGGGGCGCGCGGGTGACCAGGTGCCCGAAGTCGGTGGAGAACCGCTCCAGACCGTCGCCCTGCTGCAGCGTCACCGCCCCGTCCAGGGCGGGCAGTTCGGCGACGTCCGCGTCGGGAGCGGTGGCCCAGGCATGGGCAGTGGTGCTCCACCCGACGACGGCGGCGCCGGCACCGGCGATCAGGGCGCGGCGGGATAGGCCTGACCTGCTCATCTCAGGGTTCTCCGATCAGTCGTCAAATAGGGATTGTTGTACCGCAACCATCCCGCGACCACCTACCCGGCTCGTGCGGACCGTGCTGCCTCGTCGTCCGAACCCTGTCACGCGGACGGGGACGCCGGTGGCGCGCCCGTCACCCGGATCTTGTCACCCGGACCCTGTCACCTGGTGGGCTGGGCACCGCGCCAGGCACCCCACCGGAACGTCACCGCTCCACGTTCAGGCGGCGCATGGGCGGGCGATCGAGCACCTCGATGGACATGATCCGGTCGTCCACGACGTCCAGGACCAGCATGCCTTTCGAAGGCAGGAGCGGCACACACCGATGGCCGGGACCGTACGGCTGCCCCCGCGGATGCTCCGCCGTGCGGATGCTCTGGCAGAAGTCGTCACCACAGCCACACTCGCCGACCAGCCGAACATCCCTGACGCTGACGGCCAGGCCATCTTCTCCCTCACTCTCCAGGAGGGCACTCAGCTCGTCGACGAGGCCGGGGAAGACATCGCGAAGGAGGGGATGCTCCGGTTCCATGGGGTGAGGGTAGCCGGAGTGATCAGCTGTGTGTTCAGCTGCGGGGGAGTCAGCCCAGGACGCCGGTCAGGGCGTGGAGGAGTACGGCGTCCAACCGGTCGCGAGGATCGTCGGGCGGGGAGGCGGCGAGCAGGGCGGTGATGCGGGGGTGGCTTCCCGCAGCGGCGACGTGGTGGAGGTAGGCGGCGGTGCGGCGCGTGGTGCCGGTGTTCGCGGCAGCCGTTTCGTTCTGGACGAACAGCGCGGTCAGGCCGCTGAGGAGGGCGAAGGCCTCGAGTTTGCGGGCGTGGGCGGCCGGGTGGTCGGCGAGCACGTCGAGCACGTGCTCCAGGAGGTCGATCCCGTGGGGGCCGAGGGTGGGGCGGCTCATGACCATGGCGGGCAGCCAGGGGTGGCGGCGCATGATCTGCCGGGCCTGACGGGCGACGGCGAGCAGGTCGGCCTGCCAGTCGCCGGTGGGGGCGGGCAGGTCGTAGTCGCTCGCGGTGCTGTCGGTCATCAGGTCGAGCAGGTCGTCGCGGGTGGCCACGTAGCGGTAGAGCGAGGCGGCGCCGGTGCCCAGGGCGGATGCGACGCGGCGCATGGAGACGGCCTCCAGGCCCTCACGGTCGGCCAGTTCCACCGCGGCCGTGGTGATCTCGGCGCGGCTGCGTTCGGCCGGCCTGCCCGTCGCCAGGATCAGCCATCACCTGGTCTTCGCCGGTCCGCCCGGCACTGGCAAGACCACCGTCGCCCGCCTCTACGGCGCCC
>NZ_JBHZCN010000184.1:0-5021 GCF_042755465.1 Kitasatospora sp. NPDC059160
TCGTACTGGACGTACTTGGGCGATTCGGGCGTGCGTCCAGGCGGGATGCCCGGCGTCGCGCGCCTGGCAAGATCCGCCGGACAGGCCCTAGACCTCGGGCCGCATCATCCCCGCGGCGGGGGCCTGGCCGGGCGGGACGGTGGTGCTGAGGGGCTGTCCGAGGGCGCTGTGCTTGACCCAGTCCGTCCAGTCGATGTTCCAGTCCCCGAAGCCGTTGCCGAAGGGCTCCATGGTGGCGCCGCGGCTGTTCACCACCGTCACCAGGTCCCCCACCCGGGTGTTGTCGTAGAACCACTCGGCGTTGTCGGTGCTCATCCCGGTACAGCCGTGGCTGACGTTCTCGTAGCCCTGGGAGCCGACCGACCAGGGCGCCGCGTGGACGTACTCGCCGCTCCAGGTCACCCGGGTGGCCCACTTCACGTCCAGGTCGTAGGACTCGGAGCTGCCGGCCGCTATGCCGATCGTCTCGCCGCTCATCCGGACGGAACGCTCCTGGCCGAGTACCACCTTGATGCCGTTGCGGGTGTCGAAGCCGGGCTTGCCGGTGGTGACCGGGATGGTCCGGACCGTCACGCCGTCACGCTTGAGGGTGAGCTCGTGGGCGGCCGCGTCGATCACCGACTCGACCCGCGCGCCGATCCGCAGCTTCAGCGCGCTGCGGTCGCCGCCGTAGAGGCCGTCCGAGATCCGGCTGCCGGTGCCGTCGAAGGCCAGCGAGACGGTCGTACCGGTCGGCCAGTAGTCCTCCGGGCGGAAGTGCAGGTTCTTGTCGTCCACCCAGTACCAGGCGCCGGTGACGGCGGGCTGGGAGGTCACGGTCAGCGCCCGTTCGACCTCCTGGCGGGCCTGGGGGTCCTTCACCGCCTCGGAGAGCTGCGCGGTGAGCGGCTGGCCCACCCCGTAGACGCCGCTGCCCGAGGAGTCCGGGCCGAGCTTGGCGGTGAGCAGGCGCTGGGCGGCCAGGGTGGAGAAGTTCTGGGTGGTGTCGCCGCGCCCGTTCCGGCCGTCGTCGGCGGAGATCCGGACGGCGTACGCGGTGTTCGCCCGCAGCCGGCCGGTGGTCTGCCAGCTGTGCTGGTCGTCGGCGAGCTTGCCGGCCACCACCCGGCCGTCCGGGTCGACCACGGTGACGTCGGTGAGCCGGCTGCCCGCCACCGCGGTGACGGTGACCGGCTTGGAGGGGTCGACCTTGCCCTCGGCCGAGAGGTGGACGAGCGGTCCCGCGTCGATCCGGTGCGGCCCGACGGCCTCGTCCCGGCCGGACGAGCAGGCGGCCAGCGGGGCCAGCACTGCGAGCGCCAGCGAGATGCTGCCGATGCCTGCGATTGTGCGCCTGTCGGCCATGACCGCCTCCGAGGGGTTCGCACGATTCGTACGATTGATCAGATCGTAGGAACGCCCTGGGGCGAGCGACATCCGAGCGACCCTCCGTTCACCCGGGTGAGTGAGGCGGTCACCCCCGGGACGCAGCAGGGCCGGTCCTCCCGTTACGGGAGGACCGGCCCTGTCGCCGGAGGCGGAACCTACTGGTTCTGGTTCTCGCCCCGGTAGAACTCGAAGACCCATCCGAAGATGCCGATCAGGATGATCGGGGCGGCCCAGAACATCAGCCACCAGCCGAAGATCACGCCCATGAACGCGAGCGCGCCACCGAGCGCCAGCGAGAGCGGCTGCCAGCTGTGCGGGGCGAAGAAGCCCAGCTCGCCGGCGTCGTCCGCCACCTCGGCCTCGGGGTTGTCACCCGCGCCGCTGTCCACCCGACGGGCGGTGAAGGCGAGGTAGTAGCCGATGAAGGCGCAGAGCGCGAAGGCCAGGAACAGCGCGGTGGTGCCGGCGGCCTCCAGGCCCGGGCCGTCCTTCGCGTTGCTGGTCCACAGGCCGTACGTGATGGCCATCGCCAGCACGAAGACCGACAGGCCCAGGAAGATCTTTCCCTGTTCCTTCATCAGGCGTCACCCTCCTGCTTGCCCTTGCCCAGCTTCGGGGCGTCGTACTTCGCCGGGGTCACACCCGCGAGGTGCTTGGCCGGCTCGCCGTGGTTCTCCAGGTAGTCCAGCGCGGCGATCTCCGGGTGGTGGAGGTCGAAGGCCGGGGATTCGGAGCGGATCCGGGGCAGGGTGAGGAAGTTGTGCCGCGGCGGCGGGCAGGAGGTCGCCCACTCCAGGGAGCGGCCGAAGCCCCACGGGTCGTCCGCGGTGACCTTCTCGCCGTACTTGGCGGTCTTCCAGACGTTGTAGAGGAACGGCAGGATCGACAGGCCGAGCACGAAGGAGCCGATGGTCGAGACGGTGTTCAGGGTGGTGAACCCGTCCGAGGCCAGGTAGTCGGCGTAACGGCGGGGCATGCCCTCGGCGCCCAGCCAGTGCTGCACCAGGAAGGTGGTGTGGAAGCCGAAGAACAGCGTCCAGAAGGTGATCTTGCCGAGGCGCTCGTCCAGCATCTTGCCGGTCATCTTCGGCCACCAGAAGTGGAAGCCGGCGAACATCGCGAAGACGACGGTGCCGAAGACCACGTAGTGGAAGTGGGCGACGACGAAGTACGAGTCCGAGACGTGGAAGTCGATCGGCGGCGAGGCCAGCAGGACACCGGTCAGACCACCGAAGAGGAAGGTGACCAGGAAGCCGACCGTCCAGAGCATCGGCGTCTCGAAGCTCAGCGAGCCCTTCCACATGGTGCCGACCCAGTTGAAGAACTTCACACCGGTCGGGACCGCGATCAGGAAGGTCATGAAGGAGAAGAACGGCAGCAGCACCTGCCCGGTGACGTACATGTGGTGCGCCCACACCGTCACGGACAGACCGGCGATCGCGATGGTGGCCGCGATCAGGCCGGAGTAGCCGAACATCGGCTTGCGGCTGAAGACCGGGATGATCTCCGACACGATGCCGAAGAACGGCAGCGCGATGATGTACACCTCGGGGTGGCCGAAGAACCAGAACAGGTGCTGCCACAGCATCGCCCCGCCGTTGGCGGGATCGAAGACGTGGGCCCCGAACTTGCGGTCCGCCTCCAGGGCGAACAGCGCGGCGGCCAGCACCGGGAAGGCCAGCAGGACCAGCACCGAGGTCAGCAGGACGTTCCAGACGAAGATCGACATCCGGAACATCGTCATGCCCGGAGCGCGCATGCAGATGATCGTGGTGATGAAGTTGACCGCACCGAGGATCGTGCCGAAGCCGGAGAAGGCCAGACCCATGATCCACATGTCGCCGCCGACGCCGGGCGAGTGCACCGCGTCCGACAGCGGGGAGTAGGCGAACCAGCCGAAGTCGGCGGCGCCGTTCGGGGTCACGAAGCCCGCCACCGCGATGGTCGAACCGAAGAGGTACAGCCAGTACGCGAACATGTTCAGACGCGGGAACGCCACGTCCGGGGCGCCGATCTGGAGCGGCATGATCCAGTTCGAGAAGCCCGCGAACAGCGGCGTCGCGAACATCAGCAGCATGATCGTGCCGTGCATCGTGAACGCCTGGTTGAACTGCTCGTTCGACAGGATCTGGGTCCCGGGACGAGCCAGCTCGGCGCGCATGACCAGGGCGAGGATGCCACCGATCAGGAAGAAGGCGAACGACGTGCCCAGGTACAGGGTGCCGATCGTCTTGTGGTCAGTGGTGGTCAACCACTTGATGATGGTCGAACCCGGCTTGCGGGTCCGCTGCGCCCCGACCGTGACGGCCTCGGCGCCCCCGCCGGCCGCGGCGGGCTCGTTGAGGATGGTCACTTCTCTTCACTTCCCATGCTGATGAGGCCGGAAGGCACCGCACCGTTCTGGCCCTTGGCGCGGAGCTCAGCCAGGTGCTTGTCGTAGTCGGCACGGTCGACGACCTTGACGTTGAACAGCATGCGCGAGTGGTCGTAACCACAGAGTTCGGCGCACTTGCCCATGTAGTCACCCTTGACGGTCGGGGTGACCTCGAACTTGTTCACCACGCCCGGTACGACGTCCATCTTCATCATGAAGTTGACGGGCCAGAAGTCGTGGATGACGTCCCGAGAGGTGAGCCGGAACTGCACCGTCTCGTTGACCGGCAGCCAGAGCGTCGGGACCACCTTGGGCGTACCGACTTCGTACGCGGCGTCCTTGTTGGCCGGGTCGGGGGTCTCGGTGTTCTCGTAGTTGAACGCCCAGCTCCACTGGAAACCGACCACGTTGACGTAGTGCTGCGGCTTCGCGGAGACATGCGTCAGCTTCGACTCGTCGCGGGCGACGAAGTAGAAGAGGACCGAGACGATGATGATGGGGACCGCGGTGTAGAGCGCCTCGATGGGCACGTTGTACCGGGTCTGCGGGGGGATCTCCACGCCGGTGCGCTTGCGCCGGTGGAAGATCACGCTCCAGATGATCAGACCCCACATCAGTACGCCGACCACCAGCGCCGCGATCCAGGAGCCCTGCCACATCTGGAGGACCATGGGTCCTTCCTTCGTGACCGGACTCGGGAGGCCAAGCCTGGGGAGGTCGTTGGCCGAGCAGCCGGTGGCGGTCGCGATGACGAGGCCCAGTGCCAGCGCCTGAGGCAGCTTCCGCCGCATCGTGCGCCGCGGCGAGCGGTCGGAGCCGTTGGGACTCACGTAGCGCCTTCCCGAAGTCTCGCCCGCCTTCGCGTCGCACCGGGAGGGGAGTGTGAGCCCCTCCGGCGACCCGTCCACGGGCACGGTTTGAATGCTTATGCGGGCCAAACCCTACTCCAGCCTTATGCGCTCCTGACGGGCAGCCCCCGGTAACGCGCCGCCCGGTCGCCCGATCAGGCCCGGCAGGCGCTGCGCTGCAGGTCATCCCAGGCATTCGAGGCCCGTACGCCCGATCGGGGGACGCCAGGAGGCCAGCTGGAAGAGTGGCCCTCTTACCAGCCCAAAGCCGGACATCCACGGCACTTGACTGACTGTCCGCCATGTCGGCGTCGCACGTCCCCACCGCACAGACGGCTGTGGCGCCAGGGCAACCCGTTCGGGTAGCCGGAGGCCCCCCCCGCACACCCCCAACAGGTCACACGCCCCCCCAAAGGGTGGCCGGGCTGGTT
>NZ_JBHZCN010000184.1:5031-9659 GCF_042755465.1 Kitasatospora sp. NPDC059160
CCCTCTTTTTCCTTGCGTGCCCGCTGTGCGGCGCCCCCCCACCCCCCCCCCCGCTGGGGTGTGGCCTGGGCGCCCGCGTGCGGGGCGCGCGCCCCCCACAGCCGACTCACGCCACTCTGGTCACAGGCCCCACATCTGGTTCGCCTGCATGTTGCCGCACGGCCACTGCCTCACCGGCGCGCCCCAGGCCTTGCTCCAGTCCCCGACCTCCATGCACATACCGCTGTTCTTGTTCCTCAGCTCAATCCAGCGACCATCGGTGTTACCGACAACCCACTGCTGGTTGGCCTGATTGGTGCCGCAGGGCCACTGACGGATCTGGGCACCGGCCTGCGTGCTCCAGTCGGCCACTTCCAGGCACATACCGCTGTTCTTGTTCTTCAGCCAGAAACCGTTCGGGTAATTGTTCTGGTCGAAGTACCAGCCCTGATTGGTCTGGGCATCACCACAGGGCCACTGGTCCGCCGGGGCGCCTGCGTCGGTACGCCACCCGCCGATCTCCAGACAGTAGCCGCTGTTCTTGTTCAGATAGGCGTCCTTGGGCCCGGCCGCCGAGGCCGGCTGGGTGAAGGCAAGCATAAAGAGGGCGGATATCGCGGCCACAAGGCCGATCCGCTTTCCCTTCGAGAACTGGGCAATCACGTCGAGCTTTCCTTTCCGAGGTCTCTCGATAAGGAGGCAGCCCTCGCCGCAGACGCAACCGGCCCACCCCCTTGAACCGCGACGACCGTACCAGCACGAACCGACGCTCCGTCAATTCCGTTTCCCGACCAGTGGTCCACTCCTCCGCTGCATCGCTCGATTCAGGCCACGTCGGGGAAGCCGGGGTGCTCGGCCTCCCTCCCGCACGGCCCTCTGCACCGTCGCTGAGGTTCAATGGCCCCGTGTACTTCGACGTGGCCTCGACAGCCCCTCTGCACCCCGTCGCGCGGCAGGCCCTGACCGCCGCCCTGGACGAGGGCTGGGCCGATCCGGCCCGGCTGTACCGCTCCGGCCGGCAGGCCCGGATGCTGCTGGACGCCGCCCGCGAGACGGTCGCCGCCGTCCTGGGCGCGCGGCCCGACGAGATCTCCTTCACCGCGAGCGGGACGCAGGCCGTCCAACTCGGGCTGCTGGGCGCCCTGGCTGGGAACCGCAGGCGCGGCGGGCACCTGGTGCACTCCGCGGTGGAGCACTCCAGCGTGCTGCACGTCGGCGAACGCCACGAGGCGGGCGGCGGCGAGGTCTCGGTGGCCCCGGTGGACCGCACCGGACGGGTGGACCCGCGGGCCTTCGGCGCCCTGCTGCGGACCGACACCGCGCTGGCCGCGCTGCAGAGCGCCAACCACGAGGTGGGCACCGTCCAGCCGGTCGGCGAGGTGGCCGAACTGTGCGCCGCGGCCGGGGTTCCGCTGCTGGTCGACGCCGCACAGAGCGCCGGACGGATGGACGTCCCGGCGGGCTGGTCGCTGCTGACCGCGAGCGCCCACAAGTGGGGCGGACCGCCCGGGGTCGGCGTCCTCGCCGTGCGCAAGGGCGTCCGGTACGCCTCGCCGCTGCCGGCCGACGAGCGCGAGGGCGGGCGGGTGCCCGGCTACGTCAACGTCCCGGCGATCGTGGCCGCGGCCGCCTCGCTGCGCGCCGTCCGGGCGGAGGCCGAGCGGGAGAACGCCCGGCTGCACGACCTGGTGGAGCGGATCCGCGGCCGGGTGCCGCAGCTGGTGCCCGAGGTCGAGGTGGTCGGCGACCCGGTGCGGCGGCTGCCGCACCTCGTCACCTTCTCCTGCCTGTACGTGGACGGCGAGGTGCTGCTGACCGAGCTGGACCGGGCGGGCTTCGCGGTCTCCTCCGGCTCCTCCTGCACCTCCTCCACCCTGACGCCGAGCCACGTGCTGGCCGCCATGGGCGTGCTCACCGAGGGCAACGTCCGGGTCTCGCTGCCGTACGGGACGGCCGAGGCCGACGTGGAGCGCTTCCTCCGCGTGCTGCCGGACGTGGTCGCCGGGGTCCGCGCCCCGCTCGGGCTGGACCTGCCGGCGCCGGCGGGCGACGCCGGGCCACTGCTCGTGATCGACGCGCTCGGCAAGCGGTGCCCGCTGCCGGTGATCGAGCTGGCGAAGCGGATCGGCGAGGTGCCGGTGGGCGGCACCGTCGCCGTGCTGGCGGACGACGAGGCGGCCCGGCTGGACGTCCCGGCCTGGTGCGGGATGCGCGGTCAGGAGTACGCCGGGGAGGCCCCGGCCGCCGACTACGGCGGCGACCGGGGCTCGGCCTACCTGGTGGTGCGCCGCTCCTGAGGGGCGGACCACCAGGGCCCGTCCGCTAGACCAGGTGGGTGCGGATCTCCGCGGCGGCCTCGGCCCCGTAGGCGTCCTCGATCCGCTTCAGGAAGGCGGCCGGACGCAGGTCGTACTCCTGGGTGCCGACGGTCTCGATCACCAGGGTGGCGAGCATGCAGCCGAGCTGGGCGGCGCGCTCCAGGTCGAGGCCCCAGGACAGCCCGGACAGGAAGCCGGCCCGGAAGGCGTCGCCGACGCCGGTCGGGTCGACCTTGGCCTCCTCGGCCGGGCAGCCGACCACGATCGGGGCCTCGCCCTTGCGCTCGATCCGGACGCCCTTGCTGCCCAGGGTGGTGACCCGGGTGCCGACGCGGGTGAGCAGCTCCTCGGCGTCCCAGCCGGTCTTGGTCTCGATCAGCGCGGCCTCGTACTCGTTGGTGAAGAGGTACGAGGCGCCGTCCACCAGCTCGCGGATGTCCTCGCCGTCCAGGCGGGCCAGCTGCTGGGAGGGGTCGGCGGCGAAGGCGTAACCGCGGGTGCGGCACTCCTGGGTGTGGCGGACCATGCCCTGGGGGTCGTCGGCGCCGACCAGGACGAGGTCGAGGCCGCCGACGCGGTCGGCGATCGGCTTGAGCTCGATGTTGCGGGCCTCGGCCATGGCACCGGTGTAGAACGAGGCGATCTGGTTGTGGTCCTCGTCCGTGGTGCACATGAAGCGGGCGGTGTGCCGGGTCTCGGAGATGTGGACGGAGTTGCAGTCCACGTTGTTGCGCTCCAGCCAGCTGCGGTACTCGGCGAAGTCCGCGCCGGCGGCACCGACCAGGATCGGCCGGAGCCCGAGCACGCCCATGCCGAACGCGATGTTCGGCGCGACGCCACCACGGCGGATGTCCAGGGCGTCGACCAGGAAGGACAGCGACACGGTGTGCAGCTGCTCGGCGACGAGCTGGTCGGCGAACCGACCGGGGAACGTCATCAGGTGGTCGGTGGCGATCGAGCCGGCGACGGCGATACGCACGGGGGTCTCCTCAGGATGGCAACAGGGCCAGCGGGGGCGAATGAACCCACTCACGGTACCCGTCCGGCACGGCACGCCAGCAAGAGTCCCGCAAGCTGCCGGTCGCCTTCCCCGCCATGGTGGCACCCCGGACCCCCCAACGTGTACTACCTCCGGGTAGCACTGGTGGGCCCACCGGGCCGGGCCTAGGGTCGGCCCCATGGAGCCCTGCCGCGATCGGTCGGGGCCCGTCGACGACCGTGGCGATGCGGCCACGGCCCTTGATCGGAGCGATGCCCGATGATGTCCGACCCCTTCCCGCCGAGCGCCCGCCGAGCCGACGCGGACGCCGAGAGCCTCGACGCGCTGGTCCGCTCATCCCGGCGGCTGCGCCGGTTCTGGCCGGTGGTGACGGCCGGACCGGAGCCCGCCGCCCCCGCGTCCGTCGGCGTCCGGGTGCCGTCCGGGGCGCAGCGGCTGGTCGCCGGGATGGCCGAGTACGGCATGTGAGGACCGGGGAACCGGATCCGACCGGGGCACGTCACATCCGCGCGGTGCGGCCGAGGAGGCCGCGCCGCTGAGCCCTCGGGAGGATGCGCAGATGGATCTGGAGACGATGCCCCGCCGCGGTCGGCGGGCGGTGGCCCTGGCGGTGGCCGCGCTGGCGGCAGTGGTGACCCTGGCCGGCTGCAACGGCGACGGCAAGGGTTCCGGGGACTCGGCGGCGAGCACCGCCTCGGCCTCCGTGAGCAGCTCGGCCCCGCCGAGCGGGTCCCCGACGGCCCCGGCGGACTCCGGTTCGCCGTCCGCGCCGGCGCCCGCGGGGGCCCCGTCGGGCGGGGCGACGCCGACCCCGGCCGAGCCCGCACCCGGGCGGCCCACGACGCCGGCCACTCCCCCGCCCAACGGGATCGCCCCGGGTGAGCCCAACCCGGCCGGTGGCGGCCCGGCCAACTCCAACGTCCGGCCGCCGACCGGCTACCGGCTGGACGGCAGCAACAAGCTGACCGTCTACTTCTTCGGCGGGGTCTGCACCACGTACGCGGTGAAGGCGGACGAGTCGCAGCCGGGCCAGGTGGGCGTGGTGATCGTGCCGGGCCCGCCGACCGTCCAGCCCGGGCACGTCTGCACCGCGATGGCCAAGCGGCAGGCCGTCTCCGTCGACCTGCGCTCGCCGCTGGCCGGGCGGACGGTGGTGGACCGGACGAGCGGCCAGGAGGTGCCGATGGAGGGCGACGCCCACGCGGGCCCGGACCCGGTCACCCCGGACGGCGCCGCGCGCTAGGGCCTGTCCGGCGGATCTTGGCAGATCAGCGCGCGGCGTTGGGCGCCCGGCTGGGCGTGCGCCCGAGTCGGCCTCGTACTGGACGTAC
>NZ_JBHZCN010000185.1:0-9641 GCF_042755465.1 Kitasatospora sp. NPDC059160
GTGTTGGGGGTGGGGCGGGTGGGCGGGGTAGCCAGTATTTGGGCGGGCCCGTGTGCTTGCACGCGGGCCCGCCCATTTATGTTGATCACTCACTTGGCTTGATGCCGAGATTTCCAGTGATTGTTCCCCGGCTTCCTATGCGCCCGAGCATTATTGTGCTTGTGGGTGGGTGGGTGGGTTTTCTCGCCCATTTCAAGATCGTGCTGCGGTTTTGCTCGCCCCGCCGCGATCGCATCGCGGCGGGGCGGGAAGGCTGGGGGATCCACTTGTCGTTGAGCCCCGGCTTTTGGGCTTCTGCGCGGGAAGTCGGTCTGGCCGACTTCCTGCGCAGAAGTCGTCGGTCAGCCGCGTTGGAGGAGGCGGGTGGCGCCGGTGACGACGGTGGAGGCGAGGAGCCAGCCGACGACGACGAGGCCGGCGGCGATCCATTGGCTGGTGCCGCCGGGGTTCCAGGCGCCCTGGTTGAGGTCGACGATGGGCAGCAGCCGGTCGAGGGTGTAGAGCACCGCGTTCCAGTGCGGTTTCTCGTCGGCCTTGAGCGGGGCGGGTTCGTGGGTGGCGAACCAGACGCTGCCGAGGGCCCAGGCGAGGAGCAGCCACAGGCCGGCGCGGCCGGGGCGGTAGCCGTAACCGACGGTGACGTCCTGGACCAGGCCCCAGCCCCGGGCGGGCAGCGGCAGGGTCTCCCGGCGGCGGCGCTGCTTGGCGTACAGCACCTCGCGGGCGTCGTCGTCGGCGCCGTCGCGGCGCAGGGCGGCGGCGAGCTGCTCGTAGGACTCCGGCTGGAAGTCCACCGCGGAGCCCTCCAGCCAGGCGATCCGCTGCTGGACGGTGAAGGCCGCGGCGGGGCGGAGGTTCTCGTAGACGAAGCCGGTCAGGCCCAGGTGCTTGCCGAGCGGCCAGGAGTCCGGGCGGTCGACCAGGTTGCCGACCCGGGCGCGGGAGAGCGAGACCGTGCCGGTGGGCCGGAAGGCGCAGGTGAAGCGCAGTTCGGGGGTGTGGATGCGGCGCAGCGACAGCTCGTCGTCACCCTCCAGGTGGAATTCGCCGGAGATCAGGCAGGCCGCGTCGAAGCGGGCGTCCGAGAGCCGCACCTGGCCGTAGGCGCGGAACGGGGTGCTGGGGGCGCCGGGCGCCGGGCTCTGGCCGTAGCCGGAGCCGTAGTAGCTGCGGGAGCCGAACCAGCCGCCGTCGGCGGAGCTGGTCAGGTAGAGGGTGTGGCCGACGTTGAGCCGGACGGCGTTGAGGCAGACGCGGTTCTGCGGGTCGGCGTGCAGCTGGGCGCCGCGGAGCGAGAGGCGGCCGCCGATCCGGGCCGTGCGGACACTCAACTCGCCGTGGGTCTCCAGGCGTTCGGCTTCGAGGTCCTGGTGGACGGTCATCCCGTCGGCCGAGATCGCGCGGCCGTAGCGGTCGCCGCCGATGACGGCCTGGTTGAGCAGCAGGTCGGTGCCGATCTTGGCGTCGGTGAGCCGGATGCCCTCGGGTATCCGGCAGCGGGCCAGGTGGAGGTCGCCGGTGGTGGACAGCCGGGAGGCCTCGATCCGGGGGATCGCGCACTCGACCATCCGCAGGGTGGTGGCGGAGGCCTCCGAGATGAGGATCTTGTGGTCGAAGCGGCAGCCGCGCAGTTCGACGTACCGTTCCAGGTGGCCGCCGGCCAGGTTGAGCGAGCCGGTGACCTTCACCCCGCTCATCCGCAGCGAGGCGACCCGCCCGGCGGTGGGTTGCGGCCCGGCCAGCAGCAGGTGCGCGAGTACGTCGGCGCCGACCGTCCGCTCCGGCCCCCAGGGGCTGTCCCCGAAGGGGTCGTCGATGTCGTCCCGGCCACATCTGCGCTCGAAGACCTCGCCCTCGCGGAAGGCCTCCCAGAGTTCCCGTTCGGTGTCGGTCCAGCCCTCCGGGGCGCTCTCCGCCATGGTTTCCCCCGTCCCCCCGGTCGTCTCGCCTTTCGTATCACGGACTGAAATGTGGGACCACCCGTTCCGGCCACTCCTTACACTGGGTGGCGTGATCTCTCGAATCGACCTCCGCGGCTCGCTGGACGACCCGCGTGCCCTGCTGCCCCGTGCCGAGTTCGACGTGGCGGCCGCCCTGGAGAAGGTGCGGCCGATCGCCGAGGACGTACGCCATCGCGGGGTCGCGGCGCTGATCGAGATCACCGAGCGTTTCGACGGCGTCCGGCTGGAGTCCACCCGGGTGCCCGCCGAGCAGCTGGCCGAGGCCCTGGAGACGCTGGACCCGAAGGTGCGGGCCGCGCTGGAGGAGTCGATCCGCCGCGCCCGGGCCGTGCACGCCGACCAGCGCCGCACCGGGCACACCACCCAGGTGGTGCCGGGCGGCACGGTCACCCAGCGCTGGGTGCCGGTCGAGCGGGTCGGCCTGTACGTGCCGGGCGGGCTGGCGGTCTACCCGTCCTCCGTGGTGATGAACGTGGTGCCGGCCCAGGAGGCGGGCGTCCGGGGCATCGCGGTGACCTCTCCGCCGCAGAAGGAGTTCGGGGGCCGCGTCCACCCGACCATCCTGGCGGCCTGCGCGCTGCTCGGTGTGGACGAGGTCTACTCCGTCGGCGGCGCCCAGGCGGTCGCGATGTTCGCCCTGGGCACCGAGGAGTGCGCGCCGGTGAACATGGTCACCGGCCCGGGCAACATCTACGTCGCCGCCGCCAAGCGCTTCTTCGCCGGCCGGATCGGCATCGACTCCGAGGCCGGCCCGACCGAGATCGCCGTCCTCGCGGACGACAGCGCGCTGCCCAGTGACGTCGCCGCGGACCTGATCAGCCAGGCCGAGCACGGCCCCACCTCCGGCTCGGTGCTGGTCACCGACTCCCCGGAGCTGGCCGACGCGGTCGAGGTCGAGCTGGTCGCCCAGGTCGGCCGGACCAAGCACAGCGAGCGGGTCGCCGAGGCGCTCGGCGGCCGCCAGTCCGGCATCATCCTGGTCGACGACCTGGAGCAGGGCCTCGTCGTGGTCAACGCCTACGCGGCCGAGCACCTGGAGATCCAGACCCGCGACCCGCACGCGGTGGCGGCGAAGGTCGTCAACGCCGGCGCGATCTTCATCGGCCGCTGGACCCCGGTCTCGCTGGGCGACTACGCGGCCGGGTCCAACCACGTGCTGCCGACCGGCGGCTGCGCCTGCCACTCCTCCGGGCTGTCGGTGCAGACCTTCCTGCGCGGCGTCCAGGTCGTCGAGTACGACCGGCAGGCGCTGGCGGACGTCGCCGCGCACGTGGTCAACCTGGCGAACGCCGAGGACCTGCCCGGTCACGGTGACGCCGTCAAGGCTCGGTTCGATTGGACGGTTCCCGGCGCGTGA
This sequence comes from Kitasatospora sp. NPDC059160, assembly GCF_042755465.1. Classification (NCBI taxonomy): domain Bacteria; kingdom Bacillati; phylum Actinomycetota; class Actinomycetes; order Kitasatosporales; family Streptomycetaceae; genus Kitasatospora; species Kitasatospora sp. NPDC059160. The sequence goes on from NZ_JBHZCN010000185.1 coordinate 3,319, forward strand.
CGAACATCGACGACCTGCCCATCCGGGACGAGCTGCGCGGCCAGTCCCCGTACGGCGCACCGCAGTTGGACGTCCCCGTCCAGCTGAACACCAACGAGAACCCGTACCCGCTGCCCGAGGAGCTGGTGGCCCGGATCGCCGAGCGCGTCGCCGAGGCCGCCCGCCACCTCAACCGCTACCCCGACCGGGACGCGGTCGAGCTGCGCGAGGGCCTCGCCGCGTACCTCACCCGCAGCACCGGCCTCCCGGTCGCCCGCGCGCAGGTGTGGGCCGCCAACGGCTCCAACGAGGTCCTCCAGCAGCTGCTGCAGACCTTCGGCGGCCCCGGCCGCACCGCGCTCGGCTTCGAGCCCTCCTACTCGATGCACGCGCTGATCTCCCGGGGCACCGGCACCGCCTGGATCTCCGGCCCCCGCAACGACGACTTCACCATCGACGTGGACGCCGCCCTCGCGGCGATCGCCGAGCACCGGCCGAACGTGGTGTTCATCTGCTCGCCGAACAACCCGACCGGCACGGCCGTCGCGGCGGAGACCGTCCTGCGGCTGTACGAGGCCGCGCAGGCCGCCCGGCCCAGCCTGGTGGTCGTGGACGAGGCGTACGTCGAGTTCTCGCACCGCGCCTCGCTGCTGCCGCTGATCGAGGGCCGTCCCAACCTGGTGGTCAGCCGCACCATGTCCAAGGCCTTCGGCGCCGCCGGGCTGCGCCTCGGCTACCTGGCCGCCGACCCGGCCGTGGTGGACGCCGTCCAGCTGGTCCGGCTGCCGTACCACCTGTCGGCCGTCACCCAGGCCACCGCGCTGGCCTGCCTGGAGCACACCGACACCCTGCTGGGGTACGTCGGCCGGCTCAAGGAGGAGCGCGACCGGCTGGTGGACGCGCTGCGCGCGACGGGTCTGGAGGTGACCGACTCGGACGCCAACTTCGTCCAGTTCGGCCGCTTCGCCGACACCCACGCCGTGTGGCGGGCCATCCTCGACCAGGGTGTCCTGGTCCGTGACAACGGGGTCCCCGGGTGGCTGCGCGTCACCGCCGGCACGCCCGCCGAGAACGACGCCTTCCTGGACGCCGTCCGTAGAGTGATCAAGGAGCTGTAACCCCTCATGTCCCGCATCGGACGCGTCGAGCGCACCACCAAGGAGACCTCCGTCCTGGTCGAGATAGACCTCGACGGAACCGGCAAGACCGACATCTCCACCGGCGTCGGCTTCTACGACCACATGCTCGACCAGCTCGGCCGCCACGGTCTGTTCGACCTCACCGTCAAGACCGACGGCGACCTGCACATCGACACCCACCACACCATCGAGGACACCGCCCTCGCGCTCGGTGCCGCCTTCAAGCAGGCGCTCGGCGACAAGGTCGGCATCTACCGCTTCGGCAACTGCACGGTGCCGCTGGACGAGTCGCTCGCCCAGGTCACCGTCGACCTCTCCGGCCGGCCCTACCTGGTGCACACCGAGCCCGAGGGCATGGCGCCGATGATCGGCGCCTACGACACCACGATGACCCGGCACATCCTGGAGTCCTTCGTGGCCCAGGCGCAGATCGCGCTGCACGTGCACGTCCCGTACGGGCGCAACGCGCACCACATCGTGGAGTGCCAGTTCAAGGCCCTGGCCCGGGCGCTGCGCTACGCCGCCGAGCGGGACCAGCGCGCGGCCGGCATCCTCCCCTCGACCAAGGGTGCGCTGTGAACAAGACCGCGACGATCCTCCTCTTCGTCGGCCTCTTCCTGGCGGGCGGGGTGATCTCCTTCTGGAAGCAGAAGCTGCCGAAGGGCGTCATCCTGGTGCTGGCCATCGGGGCCGTGATGTGCCTGGGCTCCGGCCTCATGCGCCTGTAACACCCGTAGCAGAGAGACTGGACACCTGAACATGGGCAAGAACGTCGTCGTCCTCGACTACGGCTCCGGCAACCTCCGCTCCGCGCAGCGCGCCCTGGAGCGGACCGGGGCGAACGTCACGGTCAGCTCCGACTACGACACCGCGATGGCCGCGGACGGCCTGCTCGTCCCCGGTGTGGGCGCCTTCGAGGCCTGCATGCGCGGCCTCAAGTCCGTCCGCGGCGACTGGATCATCGGCCGCCGGCTCGCCGGGGGCCGCCCGGTCATGGGCATCTGCGTGGGTATGCAGATCCTCTTCGAGAAGGGCGTCGAGCACGGCGTGGAGACGCCCGGCTGCGACGAGTGGCCCGGCACCGTCGAGCCGCTGGACGCCCCGGTCGTCCCGCACATGGGCTGGAACACCGTGGACGTGCCCGAGGGCAGCCGGATGTTCGCCGGCCTCGACCCGGAGAGCCGCTTCTACTTCGTGCACTCCTACGGCGTGCGGCACTGGGAGCTGGAGACCCACAGCGCGCGGATCAACCCGCCGCTGGTCACCTGGGCCACGCACGGGCAGCCGTTCGTCGCCGCGATCGAGAACGGCCCGCTCTGGGCCACCCAGTTCCACCCCGAGAAGTCCGGCGACGCCGGCGCCGCCCTGCTGACCAACTGGGTCAACACCCTCTGAACGTCTGAGAGTTGTTACTGATGAGCCTTGAGCTGCTGCCCGCCGTCGACGTCCGCGACGGCCAGGCCGTCCGCCTGGTCAAGGGCGCCTCCGGCACCGAGACCTCCTTCGGCGAGCCGCTGGCCGCCGCCCTCGCCTGGCAGAACGCCGGCGCCGAGTGGCTCCACCTGGTCGACCTGGACGCCGCCTTCGGCACCGGCACCAACTACGAGCTGCTGCGCGAGGTCACCGGACAGCTGGACATCAAGGTCGAGCTGTCCGGCGGCATCCGCGACGACGAGTCGCTCGCCCGCGCCCTCGCCACCGGCTGCACCCGGGTCAACCTCGGCACCGCCGCCCTGGAGGCCCCCGAGTGGGTCGCCAAGGCCATCGCCGAGCACGGCGACAAGATCGCCGTCGGCCTGGACGTGGTCGGCACCACCCTGCGCGGCCGCGGCTGGACCCGCGACGGCGGCCAGCTCTTCGACGTCCTGGAGCGGCTGAACGCCGAGGGCTGCACCCGCTACGTCGTCACCGACGTCAACCGCGACGGCACCCTCACCGGCCCCAACCTCCAGCTGCTGCGCGACGTCTGCGGCGCCACCGACCGCCCCGTCGTCGCCTCCGGCGGCGTCTCCTCCCTCGACGACCTGCGCGCCATCGCCGGTCTCGTCGACCTGGGTGTCGAGGGCGCCATCGTGGGCAAGGCACTCTACGAGCAGAAGTTCACCCTCGAAGAGGCCCTGGAGGCGGTTTCCGGATGACGGAAGGTCGGATCGTACGCGGTCGGGTCACGGGATTCTCCCCCTGGGAGGAGGAGTTCGGCTACTCCCGGGCGGTCGCCGCGGGCGACCACGTGCACGTGGCCGGCACCACCGCCTGGGTGAACGGCCGGATCGAGCACGAGGGCGACCCGTACCGGCAGACCCTCGCCGCGTTCGGCGTCGGGCTCTCCGCCCTGGCCGCGTACGGTCTGACCGCGGACGACGTCATCCGCACCCGGATGTACATCACCCACGCCCGCGACGCCGAGGAGGTGGGCCGCGCCCACCGCCGACTCTTCGACGCCGCACGCCCGGTGGCCACCATGGTGGTGGTCGACGGGCTGATCGACTCCCGGATGATGGTCGAGGTCGAACTCGACGCGTACCGCACCGGGCTGGCAATGACCCTGGAAGCCCTGGAAGGCAAGCAGCCGTGACCCTCGCCGTACGTGTCATCCCCTGCCTGGACGTGGACGCCGGGCGGGTGGTCAAGGGAGTCAACTTCCAGAACCTGCGCGACGCCGGCGACCCGGTCGAGATGGCCAAGCTCTACGACGCCGAAGGCGCCGACGAGCTGACCTTCCTCGACATCACCGCCTCCTCCGGCGACCGCGAGACCACCTACGACGTGGTGCGCCGCACCGCCGAGCAGGTGTTCATCCCGCTCACCGTCGGCGGCGGCATCCGGGCCGTCGAGGACGTGAACCAGCTGCTGCGGGCCGGCGCCGACAAGGTCGGGGTCAACACCGCGGCCATCGCCCGGCCCGAACTGGTCCGCGAGATCGCCCGGCGCTTCGGGCGGCAGGTGCTGGTGCTGTCGGTCGACGCCCGGCGCTGCGGCGAGGGCGTGGAGACCGCCTCGGGCTACGAGGTCACCACCCACGGCGGGCGCCGGGGCACCGGCCTGGACGCCGTCGAATGGGCCGGCCGGGCGGCCGAGCTGGGCGCGGGCGAGATCCTGCTCAACTCGATGGACGCCGACGGCACCAAGGACGGCTACGACCTGGAGATGATCCGCGCCGTGCGCAAGGCCGTCTCCGTGCCGGTCATCGCCTCCGGCGGCGCCGGCAGGCTCGCCGACTTCGCCCCGGCCGTCGAGGCCGGCGCGGACGCCGTCCTCGCGGCCAGCGTCTTCCACTTCGGGGACCTGCGGATCGGCGAGGTCAAGAACGTGCTGCGGGAGGCCGGGCACCCCGTCCGGTGACGTGATCCGTCGTGCGTGAGGGCCCGCTGCTCCTGCTGAGCAGCGGGCCCTCACGCGTGGTCGCGACTCGCGTGGTCACGACTCGCGGGGCTCGCCCTTGATCAGCGCGAACGGGGCACCGTTCGGGTCCGCCAGCCAGGCGATCCGGCCGACGTTCTCCACGTCCGAGGCCGGCATCAGCACCGAGCCGCCCGCCGCCGTCGCCTTGGTGACCAGCGCGTCCACGTCGTTGGCGGCGAAGTACGGCGTCCAGGCGGAGGGCTGCTCCGGCTGCATGGTCGGGGCGATGCCGCCGAAGCTCGTCTGCTGCTGGTCGCCCTCGGCGGTGGAGATCACCCGGTAGTTCATCCCCGGGGACGGCTCGAAGTTCTCCACCCGCCAGCCGAACAGCCCGTGGTAGAAGGAGAATCCGCCGTCCTGGTCCCGGGTGTGCAGCTCCGACCAGACCAGCGTGTTGTCCTCGGACACGGCGTCCAGCCCGACCGTGTTCCCGGACTGCCAGACCGCGAACTCGGCGCCCTGCGGATCGGTCAGCGCCGCGAACCGCCCCTCCTGCATGACGTCCATCGGCGGGACCCGGACCGTGGCACCGGACTGCTCGGCCGCCTTGACGGTCGCGTCCACGTCGGCGGTGCGGAAGTACGTCGTCCAGGCGGACCGCGCGCCGCCGTCGAGGTGGCCGAGGGCGCCGACCGTCCTGCCGTCCAGCTGGAGGAAGCCGTAGCCGCCCGTCTCCGGGACCTCCTGGAAGGTCCAGCCGAAGACCCTGCCGTAGAACGCCGCGGTGGCCGGGATGTCCGGGCTGCCCAGGTCGATCCAGCAGGGCGAGCCGAGGGGGAAGTCGGTGGTGAGCATGAGGTGGGGCCCTTCGACGGAGAGTGACCGGGCTGCCCGGGGCGGACCCCGGCCACCTGCGAGTCTGCCCCCGGGCACTGACATCCGCAGCCGGGAGGAGGCTGGGCGGGGCCGCGCCGCGCAGGGTAGCCGGACGACCGGGCGCCCGGGGCCGGAACGGCGGCATCGCCCCGGAGCGCCCCGCCGCCGCCCTAGGCTCGTCCCACGCGGCCGCGACCCGGACGAACGGGCCGACGGCGCGACCGATCCGACGACCCGGCAAGGTGGTTCACCGGTGATGGAGCAGTACGCCGACGACGGCGAGGTGACCTACGAACAGGTGACGGTGGTCTCCCTCGCCGCCAGCGCCCCGGTCGGCCCGGCACGGACCGCCGTCCGGGTCGTCCGCGAGGCCATGACCGTCAAACGGATCGCGGGCTACTGGGTGCGCTGGGACGAGCGCCGGGCCGGCGAGGAACTCCGGCACCACGCGCGCTGGGTGCCCGAGGAGGAGTACGTCCGGCCGGGCACCGGCCGCCCGGACGGCACACTCTCCGTGACGGTGGCCGCGTACTGGGCGGACGCCCGCGGCGCCTTCCGCCACCGGCCCGGCACCGAGACCGCGGTGACCTTCCGCCCCGGCGAGGGCGCGCACGAGCTGGTGCTGGAGCAGCCCGCCCCGGCCGGCCCCTCCGCCCTCTCCGTGCAGCTCGCGGACGCCCGCTGGCTGGGCGCCGCCGACGGCGGGCCGATCCACTACGGCTTCTCGGGCGCCACCGAGGCCGCGACGGGCGGCGAGGGGGCGTGGCTGGTCCGGCACCCGGAGTACGGAACGGGCGGCGTGGGCGACCAGGGTTAGGGCCCGTCTTCGAACTCCCGTCTGCGGGCCGACGCTCCCCCAGCCTTCGGCCGGGAGGTACCCCCAGGGCACAAGCGCGCCTCGCCGCGTTGTCGTCGGTCGCCAATGCGCTGCATTGGGCTCCCTCCTCCGCCTTGCGATGCACGCACCCCAACGCCGCCCCGCCCGCC
>NZ_JBHZCN010000186.1:0-9603 GCF_042755465.1 Kitasatospora sp. NPDC059160
ACATTCCGAACCCGGAAGCTAAGCCTCACAGCGCCGATGGTACTGCAGGGGGGACCCTGTGGGAGAGTAGGACGCCGCCGAACAATCATTCAGAAGAGCCCCCGCCGGGTGAACCGGGCGGGGGCTCTTCTGTTGTAGGGTCAACGTGCATTGTCGTGACACAGGACAGGAGGACCCGGGTGGAGGTCCAGGAGACGCGGGTCCAGACCGATCGCGTCCTCACCATCCCCAACCTGCTGAGCATGGGCCGGCTGGTCGGCGTTCCGGTTTTTCTCTGGCTCATTCTGTGGCCCGTCTTCGGCGGGCCGAAGAACGACGGGTGGGCGCTGCTGATCCTGATGCTCAGCGGAATCAGCGACTACCTGGACGGAAAGCTCGCCAGGCGGTGGGGGCAGATCAGCCGGGTGGGGCAGCTGCTGGATCCGCTGGCCGACCGGCTCTATGTGCTGTCCACGCTCGTCGGATTGACGTGGCGTGAGTTCCTGCCGTGGTGGGTGACGGCGATTCTGCTGGCCCGTGAGGTCTTCATCGCCTCGTTGCTGCCCATTCTGAACCGGCACGGTTACGGGCCGCTCCAGACGAGTTTCCTCGGCAAGGCCGCGACCTTCAATCTGATGTACGCGTTTCCGCTTCTCCTGCTCGGCGGCATCGACAGCTGGATCGCGCGGCCGGCCGAGGTGGTGAGCTGGGCCTTCATCTGGTGGGGGACCACGCTGTACTGGTGGTCGGCGATCCTTTACGCGGTGCAGGCGCGGCAGATCATCAAGGCGGGTCCCGCGGGCTCGGCGTCCACAGTCTGAGACGTGATCTGAGAGAAGTCCCACGCCGTCCCGGTGCGTCGGACGATACCTTCCGGGTAGAGAACCCTCTGGAACGGTTTGATGGACCTGCAGGTCCACCACCGCGAAGGAGGACGCACCCGTAATGAAAGCCGTAGTAATGGCAGGGGGCGAGGGCACCCGACTCCGCCCGATGACCTCCAGCATGCCGAAGCCGCTGCTTCCGGTCGCGAATATGCCGATCATGGAGCACGTGCTTCGGCTGCTGAAGCGGCACGGCCTCTCCGACACCGTCGTCACCGTGCAGTTCCTGGCGTCACTCGTCAAGAACTACTTCGGTGACGGCGAGGAACTGGGCATGCACCTCACGTATGCCCATGAGGAGACGCCACTAGGCACTGCGGGGAGTGTCAAGAACGCCGAGGACGCGCTCAAGGACGACTCCTTTCTGGTGATCTCCGGTGACGCGCTGACCGACTTCAATCTCTCCGAATTGATCGACTTTCACCGCAGTAAGAACGCACTGGTCACGGTCTGTCTCACCAGGGTGCCGAATCCCCTGGAGTTCGGAATCACGATCACCGACGAGGACGGCCGGGTCGAGCGCTTCCTGGAGAAGCCGACCTGGGGCCAGGTCTTTTCCGACACGGTGAACACCGGTATCTACGTGATGGAGCCGGAGGTCTTCGACTACGTCGCCGCGGGTGAGTCCGTGGACTGGTCGAGTGATGTCTTCCCGCAGCTGTTGAAGGAGGGCAAGCGGGTCTACGGCTACGTCGCCGAGGGCTACTGGGAGGACGTGGGCACCCACGAGAGCTACGGCAAGGCCCAGGCGGACGTCCTGGAGGGCAAGGTCGAGGTCGAGCTCGACGGCTTCGAGATCTCGCCGGGCGTCTGGGTGGCCGAAGGGGCGGAGGTGGACCCGGAGGCGGTGCTGCGCGGGCCGCTGTACATCGGGGACTACGCCAAGGTCGAGGCCGGCGTGGAGATCCGCGAGCACACCGTGCTGGGCAGCAACGTGGTGGTCAAGCGCGGCGCCTTCCTGCACAAGACGGTGGTGCACGACAACGTCTACGTCGGACCGCAGAGCAATCTGCGCGGCTGCGTGGTCGGCAAGAACACCGATGTGATGCGGGCCGCGCGGATCGAGGACGGCGCGGTGATCGGGGACGAGTGCCTGATCGGCGAGGAGTCGATCATCGGGGCCAACGTCCGGGTCTACCCGTTCAAGACCATCGAGGCCGGCGCCGTCGTCAACACCTCGGTGATCTGGGAGTCGCGCGGCCAGGAGCACCTCTTCGGGCTCCGCGGCGTCTCCGGCATCCTCAACGTCGAGATCACCCCGGAGCTGGCCGTGCGGCTGGCGGGCGCGTACGCCACGACCTTGAAGAAGGGGGCCACCGTCACCATTGCGCGTGACCACTCGCGTGGTGCCCGTGCGCTCAAACGGGCGATGATCTCGGCGCTGCAGACCTCCGCGATCGACGTCCGCGACCTGGAGAACGTGCCGATGCCGGTGGCCCGGCAGCACACCGCGCGGGGGAGCGCGGGCGGGATCTTCCTGCGGACCACGCCGGGTGTGCCGGACTCGTTGGACATCCTCTTCTTCGACGAGCGCGGGGCGGACCTCTCGCAGGCCGGGCAGCGCAAGCTCGACCGGGTCTACGCACGTCAGGAGTACCGGAGGGCGTTCCCGGGCGAGATCGGGGACCTGACCTTCCCGTCCAGCGTCTTCGACTCCTACGCGGGCAACCTGCTGCGGGCGGTGGACACCACCGGGGTCCGGGAGGCCGGGTTGAAGGTGGTGGTGGACACCGCGCACGGCAGTGCCGGGCTGGTTCTGCCCAGCATCCTCGGCCGGCTCGGGGTGGAGGCGCTGACCGTCTCCAGCGGGCTGGACGAGGCGCGGCCGACCGAGGACGCGGAGACCCGGCGGGCCGGGCTGGCCAGGCTCGGCGAGCTGGTGGCCTCCTCGCGGGCGGCCTTCGGGGTGAGGTTCGACCCGGTCGGCGAGCGGGTCGCCTTCGTGGACGAGCTCGGTCGGGTGATCGACGACGACCGGGCGCTGCTGGTGCTGCTGGACCTGGTCGCGGCGGAGCGGCGCAGCGGGCAGGTGGCGCTGCCGGTGACCACGACCCGGATCGCCGAGCAGGTCGCGGCGTACCACGGGACCCAGGTCATCTGGACCACGACCACGCCGGACGACCTCGCGAAGGCGGCCTCCGCCGAGGGCACGGTGTTCGGCGGGGACGGGCGCGGCGGCTTCGTGGTGCCCGAGTTCAGCGGGGTGCTGGACGGCGCCGCGGCCTTCGTCCGGCTGGTCGGCCTGGTGGCGCGGACCCAGCTCACGCTGAGCCAGATCGACGCGCGGATCCCGCAGGCGCACATCCGGCGGCGGGACATCGCGACGCCGTGGGCGGCGAAGGGCATGGTGATGCGTTCGGTGGTGGAGGCGGCCGGCAGCCGGCGGCTGGACACCACGGACGGTGTCCGGGTCGTCGAGGCGGACGGGCGCTGGACGCTGGTGCTGCCGGATCCGGCCGAGGCGGTCACGCATCTGTGGGCCGAGGGTCCGGACGACGAGGCCACCGATGCCCTGCTGGACGAGTGGGCGGCGGTGGTGGAGGGCGCGGGGCGGTGACGTCCTGAGCGGACGGCCCCCTGAACGGCGGGGCGTGCGGAGCCATCCGCACGCCCCGTTGTCCGTTTTCACCTCATTCGGAATGGTCCGTCGCTTTCCGTCCATGTGTATGGCGTGTGTGCAGCTCAGGGGCCGTGCGCAGGGCCCTCCGCCGTCGTGGGACGATGGTCCGCATGCCAGCGACGCCGACGCCGAGTGCTCCGAACGGGCGGTACAACCGCCCCGACGCCTCGATGTCCCTGCTGACCAACGTGATGGACCACAGCCTGGACGAGGGCTACGCCGAGGCGGCCGCGGCCCGGGGCGGTGAGCACGACAGCCGGATACCCCGCACGCTGCGCGGACTGCTGACGCTCGGCGCCGGACTGGCGCTGGTGGGAACCGTGGTCACCGTCGGCGCGGTGAACGCGCACAAGGCGGAACCGACGCTGGCCAAGGAACGGGACGCGCTGATCCACCGGATCAACGACAGCAACGGCTCGGCGGACCGCCTGCAGAAGGAGGTCCAGGACCTGCGGCGCAAGGTCGACGACACCCAGCAGCAGGCGCTGGCCTCCGGGGACGGCGGCAGCAGCGGCCTGACCGGTGAGGTCGGGCTGGGGGAGGTCACCGGGCCCGGGGTGAAGCTGGTCCTGGAGGACGCGGCCGGAACCGGCGGCGGGGGCAACGTCGACCCCCGGGCCGGGCAGGGCTTCTCCAACAGCGGCCGGCTGCGCGACCGGGACCTGCAACTGGTGGTGAACGGTCTGTGGGGATCCGGGGCGGAGGCCGTCTCGATCAACGGCCAGCGGCTGACCGCGCTGTCCGCGATCCGGGCGGCCGGTGAGGCCGTGCTGGTGGACAACCGGCCGCTCGTGCCGCCGTACAACATCCAGGCGATCGGGGACGGGCCGAAGCTCCTCACCGCCTTCGAGAACGACATGGCCGGGCAGTACCTGCGGCTGCTGGAGGAGAAGTACGGCATCAAGTCGACGCTCTCCACCCAGAAGAGCCTGACCCTGCCGGCGGCGGTCGGCGTGTCGCTGCGGAGCGCCCAGCCCGTCACGCCCGAGGCCTCGCCGACCGGGTCCGCGTCGGCGTCCCCGTCAGCCGGTCCGTCGGCCGGTCAGAGCGGGACGCCGTCGAGCGTCCCGGGAACCTCGGAGAGCCCCGCCGCGTCCGTTTCACCGTCCGCGCCCGGTGCCGGGCCGTCCCCGAAGCGGCGGCCGTCCGGCGGATCGACCAAGACCACCACAGGGACAGGAGCAGCTAGACCGTGATTGCCGTACTGGGTCTCGTGATCGGGGTGGTCGTCGGGCTCTTCGTCCAACCCGAGGTGCCCGACGCCGTCGTGCCGTACCTGCCGATCGCGGTGGTGGCGGCGCTGGACGCGGTGTTCGGCGGCGTCCGGGCGATGTTGGACGGGATCTTCAACGACAAGGTCTTCATCGTCTCGTTCCTGTCGAACGTGGTGGTCGCCGCGCTGATCGTCTTCCTGGGCGACCAGCTGGGTGTCGGTTCGCAGCTGTCCACGGGTGTGGTCGTCGTCCTCGGCATCCGCATCTTCTCCAACGCGGCCGCGATCCGGCGCCATGTCTTCCGTGCCTGAGCAGGGCCGCGGGGCGGCGGCGGAGGAGCCGGCGGAGGCAGCGGCGCCGGCGGTCGAGGAGACCGTCGCGGAGCCGGGCGGGAAGGCGGCCGGGAAGGCTCCGGAGGAGTCGCGGGGGAAGGCCGTCGAGGAGGCCTCGGCGGTGGCCGGGGCCGGCCGGGACGAGCCCGGAGCTGCGGGGGTGTCGGAGAAGTCTGACGCTGAGGCTGAGCTTGAGACCGTGTCCGCGGCGCCGCCGTCGCCGGTGCGGCTGACGAAGACGCCCGTCGAGGCCGAGGCCGAGGCCGGCACCGACGAGCCGTCGGAAGCAGCGGAGCCGGCGGCCGTCGAGGAGTCGGAGGCAGCCGAGGAGCCGCCCGCCGGGGACCGGAACGCCGGTCGGCGGCGGTTGAAGGCGGCGGTCTGGCCGCCGCGGCTGTCGCGCGGGCAGCTGGTGGTGGCGCTGCTGCTGTTCTCGCTCGGGCTGGGGCTGGCGATCCAGGTGCGGTCGACCAACGACCACCACAACCAGCTGCGCGGGGCCCGCCAGGAGGACCTGGTCCGGATCCTCGACGAACTGGACAGCCGTCAGCAGCGTCTGCAACAGGAGAAGGCCGAGCTCGAGCAATCCCTGGGCAAGTTGGAGAACAGCTCCAACCAGGCCAAGGAGGCCCAGGAGCAGACCAGGAAGAAGATGACCGAACTGGGTGTGCTGGCCGGTACGGTCAAAGCCACTGGTCCGGGCATCGTCCTCACGGTCGATGACCCCCAAGGGCAGGTGAAGGCGGATATGCTGCTGGACACCCTGCAGGAACTTCGAGCGGCGGGGGCGGAGGCGATTCAGATCAACGATGTGCGCGTGGTGGTCAACACCTACTTCACCGACCTGTCGGGCGGTGGGGTGCAGATCGACGGGAAGAAGGTCTCGCAGCCCTATCGGTTCACCGTCGTGGGGAACCCGCAGGACCTGACGCCCGCGCTGAACATCCCGGGGGGCGTCGTGCGCACCCTGGAGAGCCACCAGGCGCGGGCGACGATCACCCAGCAGCAGAAGGTGGTCGTGGACGCCCTGGTGGATCTGAAGACGCCGCAGTACGCCAAGCCGGCTTCGAAGTGACGGGGCGCTCGACGAACGGCCCGTCACGGGCCCGCGGCACCCGGTGCGGGGTGTCGTCGTCGCGTGGGGGAAACTGGTTCGCACCAGTACGCTCCGTAGCACCAACCGCAACACCACACGTCGGAGTACCACTCCAGCAGGCCCGAGCCGCAACCGGGCCCGCAGCCTGTCCGAGGTTCTCACCCTGCCCCGCGGGCGGGTCTGTCACACGCAAGGGGATTCGCCCGTGAGTTTCTTCTCGAAGTTGTTCGGTCGCAACAAGGGCCGCGACGCGGCCGCCGTCGAGGCGCCGACCGCCCGGCACCGCCGGTCGGAGGACGAGCCCGCGGTGCCGGGCATGCGCCCCGCCCCCGAGGCCGGTCAGTACGCCGGTCAGCAGCTGTACCGGGACGGTGCCGCGCAGTACGCCGGGAATCCGGCGGGCTACGGCGCGTCGGTTGACCCCTCCGGCGACCCGCGCATAGGTTTCCCGTCAGGACCCTCAACCTCTGGTGGAGGGTTTGCCCCGGACCCGTACGCCGGGCACAACCCGTCGGGTGTGCCGCGCCAGGAGGCTGTGAACATGGCTGGCCCCACTCCGTGCCCCAGGTGCGGCAACCAGAACCCGGCCGCGGCCCGCTTCTGTTCCAACTGCGGTACGGCGCTGCGCGGCGGCCTGCTGCCGGAGGGGGCGGCGGAGACCACCTCGACGATCTCGATCTCCGGGCTGGAGTCCTACGACCCCTCCGCCACCACCGGCACCGGGACCACGCCGGCGCTGTCGGCCGAGGTGCTGTCGGCGATCGACGCGCTGCCGCCGGGCTCGGCGCTGCTGATCGTCCAGCGCGGTCCGAACTCGGGCAGCCGGTTCCTGCTGGACTCGGACGTCACCACGGCGGGGCGTCACCCGCAGGGTGACATCTTCCTGGACGACGTCACGGTCTCCCGCCGCCACGTGGAGTTCCGCCGCACCCCGGCCGGATTCAGCGTCGCGGACGTGGGCAGCCTGAACGGCACCTACGTCAACCGGGAGCGGATCGACGAGGTGCCGCTGAACAACGGCGACGAGGTGCAGATCGGGAAGTACCGGCTGGTGTTCTTCGCCGGCCACAACCGGGGGTACTGAAACCAACGTCGGCGGGAGCCCGAGTGAATACGAATACTCCTTCCTCTTCTCTCGGGGCGGCCAACCCTGCGTCGTCGTCCGGTCCGCAGGCGGACCGCGGCGGGCGCGGGGTGGTCGCGGCCCCCCGGCAGCCGGTCCGTCCGGACCGGCCCGCCGGCCGCCGGCGCGGCGGTGACGAACTGCTGAGCATCGGCGCGGTGCTGGCCTTCCTGCGCGACGACTTCCCCGAGGTGACCATCTCCAAGATCCGCTTCCTGGAGGCGGAGGGGCTGGTCGAGCCGCAGCGCACCCCCTCGGGGTACCGCAAGTTCAGCCCCGCCGACGTGGAGCGGCTGGCCTACGTCCTGCGGATGCAGCGGGACCACTACCTGCCGCTGCGGGTGATCCGCGAGCACCTGGACGCGATCGAGCGCGGTGAGGCCCCGCCCGCGCTGCCGGCCGCCGACGCCCGGCCCGGCCCACTGGAGGAGGCCGACCGCGAGCTGGTGGCCTCGGCCGAGGTCGCGTCCGGGGTCCGGCTGGGGCGGGCCGAACTGCTGGCCGCCGCCGGGGCGGGGGAGCCCGAACTGGCCGAGTGGGAGGCGTACGGGCTGGTCATGCCGGGTCCGGACGGCGGGTACGACGGGGAGGCGCTCCAGGTGGCCCGGCTGGTGGCCGAACTCGGCCGGTACGGGCTGGAGCCGCGGCACCTGAGGGCGATGAAGGCGGCGGCGGACCGCGAGATCGCCTTGGTGGAGCAGGTGGTGGCGCCGCTGCGCCGGCACCGGAACCCGCAGACCCGGGCGCACGCGGAGGCCACCGCGCGGGAGCTGGCCACGCTGTCCGTACGGCTGCACGCGGCCATGGTCCAGGCCGGTCTGCGGCCCCGGTCCTAGACCGTGGGGACGCCCTCCGCGGGCCCGGTGCACCGCGCTGACCAGCGGCGTCGGCCCTGCGCTTTCATATCCGGGGTCGGAGCCATAGGGTTGCCTGTGTGAATGAGCTCGACGTCGTGGGTGTCCGGGTGGAGATGCCTTCCAACCAGCCGATCGTGCTGCTCCGGGAGGTCGGGGGAGATCGATACCTGCCGATCTGGATCGGCCCCGGCGAGGCGACCGCGATCGCCTTCGCCCAGCAGGGCATGACTCCGGTGCGCCCGCTGACGCACGACCTGTTCAAGGACGTCCTGGAAGCGCTCGGCCAGCAGCTCACCGAGGTCCGGATCACCGACCTGCGGGAGGGCGTGTTCTACGCCGAGCTGGTCTTCACCGGCGGGGTCGAGGTGAGCGCCCGGCCCTCCGACGCGATAGCGCTGGCCCTGCGCACCGGCACGCCGATCTACGGGAGCGAGGAGGTGCTCGCGGAGGCGGGCATCGCGATCCCGGACGAGCAGGAGGACGAGGTCGAGAAGTTCCGCGAGTTCCTCGACCAGGTGTCGCCCGAGGACTTCGGGGGCGGCGGCCCGCAGTAGGGCGAACGGCGGACGGGGCTGGTCAGCCCTTTTGCATGCCGTTTTGCCAAAATCCGTCCACCTACCCACACTAGGGGCACGAAAAACCACTCTCCTGAGTGATGTGGTTTGTCTGGCCCGGCGTGGCGATCGTTGACGGGTCATAGGGGACTGCCTACCGTCAGGAGTGGCTGTCCGGGTGGCCGATGCCCGCAGTCGGTTGCCCGCAGCACGAGTGGACGGAGGTAGGCATGAGCAGCACCGGCGATGACGCGGCCGTGGGAGGCCTGTGCTCCGTGCACGTGCCGCGCACCGCTCGCACCGTGTCGGACCTGCCCAGGATGAGCAGGTTCCCGGCCGTGCAGCCGGGCCAGCCCGCGATCGAGCGGCTGGCCCCGACGTCCGAACTGGTCGGCTTCCGCGGCCCGACGGCCTGTGCGGCGGCCGGCATCACGTACCGCCAGCTGGACTACTGGGCCCGCACCGGGTTGTTGGAGCCCAGCGTCCGCACGGCGTACCCGGCGACCAGTCAGCGGCTCTACAGCTTCCGCGACGTGCTGCTGTTGAAGATCGTCAAGCGGCTGCTCGACGCCGGCGTCTCATTGCAGAACATCCGGGTGGCCGTCGCCCATCTGCAGGCGGCCGAGCAGGCCGACCTGGCCGGGCTGACGCTGATGTCCGACGGTGCGACGGTGTACGAGTGCACCACGCCGCAGCAGGTGGTCGACCTGTTGAAGGGCGGTCAGGGCGTGTTCGGCATCGCGGTCGGAGCGGTCTGGCGGGAGCTGGAGTCGACCCTCGGGCGGCTGCACGCGGAGCGGACCGACACCGGTGAGACGCTGGTCGGTGACGATCCGGCGGACGAACTGGCGCAGCGGCGCAACCGGGCGGTCTGACCGGCAGCACTTCCACGGGGCCGTGGGCCGGACGCGGGCGCCGAAACGTCCCCCCGGCCCGGCGGGTGG
>NZ_JBHZCN010000187.1:0-9549 GCF_042755465.1 Kitasatospora sp. NPDC059160
TCGCCGCGTTGTCGTCGGTCGCCAATGCTCCGCAGTGGCTCCCTCCTCCGCCTTGCGATGCACGCACCCCAACGCCGCCCCGCCCGCCCTCCGGGCGAACGACGGGAGTCCGAAGACGGACCCTGGGCCATCACGGCGCGGCGGGCGTCGGGACGATCCAGAGCTCGGCCGGGCCGTTGATGATCGCCGACTCCAGCCGGGCGGGTGCCGGGCGGGAGGGGTCCAGGGCGCTGTCGGGGTGGGCGCCGAACAGGCCGGCCAGGGCGACCTCGGCCTCCAGGCGGGCCAGGGGCGCGCCGAGGCAGAAGTGCGGGCCGTGCCCGAAGGCGAGGTGCTCCTTGTCGGGGCGGGTCGGGTCGAACTCGTCGGGCCGGTCCGGGTGGAGGTCCGGGTCGCGGCCGGCCGCGCCGAAGCCGAGCAGGATCGGTTCGCCGCGGCGGATGACCACGCCCTCGCCGAGGTCGATGTCCTCCAGCGGGTAGCGCAGCGGGACGTGCATGACGGGGCTCTCGTGGCGCAGGGTCTCCTCGATGACGTCCTCCCAGCCGAGGGCGCCGGTGCGGACGGCGGCCAGGTGGCGGGGGTGGGTGAGGAGGGCCTGGACGGTGCTGGTGATGAGGTTGACGGCGGTCTCGTACCCGGCGCCGAGCATCAGGAACAGGGTGTCGCGGGACTCCTCCTCGGTGCGTCCGGTGTCGCCGCCGGTGCTGAGCGCGGCGACGTCGCTGGCGAGGTCGGGGCCGGGTTCGCGCCGTTTGAGTTCCAGCAGGTCGGTCAGCGCCACGTTGATCTCGGCGCGCGAGAGCGTCATCTGCTCGTTGGCCGCCGTGGTGGTCAGCAGGGCGTCCATGGCCCGGCCGATCGGGGGCCGCAGGTCGGCGGGGACGCCGAACAGGTCGCAGATCACCGTCATGGTCAGCGGCAGGGACAGCGCCCGGCGCAGGTCCACGGCCTGGCCGGGGGCGAGTTCGCCCAGCGCGCCGACGAGGGCGGCGGTGGTGGCCTCGATCCGGGGGCGCAGCGCGGACACCCGCCGGGGTGAGAAGGAGGTCGCCATCCGGCGCCGGGCGGAGCGGTGTTCGTCGCCGTAGCGGTTGAAGAAGTTCTGCTGGAAGGCGATCGGGCCCATCGGCCAGCCCTCGGGCACCGCGGCCAGGCCGGGCCAGTGGCGGCGTGCGTCGCGGGAGACGCGGGGGTCGCCGGTGAGCGCGCGGATCACCGGGGCGCGGGTCACCGACCAGGCGATGATGCCGTCGGGGAGTTCGACGCGTACGGCCGGTCCGGCGCAGCGCAGCCGCGCGTTCTGCTGGTGGAGGGTGCGGGCGGTCATGTCGAGCACGGGGCAGCGGGGGGCGTCCGGGGCCATGGGCTTGCTCCTCGGGGAGCTCGGGGCCGGGTCTGAGCTCCGTTGTAGAGGGGTGCCGGTCGGGCGTCAACGGCGTACGGGCGCGGTCGTCGCGCGCCCGCCCGGACGGCCCCGTGCGGTCGCCGGGCCCGGTGGCCGTACGGTCGCCGGGGTGCTGTGCGGGCCCGGCCCGGCGGGTGTGCCGTACCCGAACGGTCCGCCGGGCGCCGGGCGGTGACGAAACGGTGACAAATCTCTGATGCCTCCCTTGCGTCAACCGGTGCTCCGCGGACTTACGATCATCGGCGCCCGGCGACCACACCGCCGGGTCACCACACATGGGGGAACGACGGATGAGCACACCGGCACCGGGCGGGTTCGGGGTCAACCACGCCGCGCTGGACAAGGCGCACGCCACGCTGACCAACCTGGCCCACGACTGTCCGGGCGCGGGCGCGGTCGCCGACGACGCCACCGGGACGGCGGTCACGGGCCTCAAGAACTGGGACAGCGCCGGGGCGTTGAAGGACTCGCTGGACGAGTGGCACCAGCAGGTCAAGGCGCTGACCGGGCGGCTGAACGCCAACGCGGGCGCGATGCAGAGCACCGGCGCCAACTACCGCAGTACCAACCTGTCCATCGCCCAGTCCCTCCAGGTGCAGTGACCATGCTCGGATACGAGGACGTCATCAACGCCGATCCGGACGCGCTGACCGCCGCCGCCACCCAGTGGCGCGCGATGGCGACGCGCTTCCACACCATGCAGACCACCATGGAGCAGGACGTCCTGGGCGGCGCGGGCAACGGCGGCGGCATCGGCGGCAACGGCCTGTTCACCCCGGGCGGCCCCGGCCTGCCGGGCAGCGGCAACGGCCTGACCGGCGGCCCCTGGTGGACGGGCGGCACCGCGAACCTGGCCAACACGGCGCTGCTGGCCACCAAGGGCCAGATCGTCGACGCCCAGACCGAGGCCAACGCGATGGCCTCGCTGCTCGACGAGGCGCACGCCGACTTCGCCGCCGCGCAGAAGCAGACCCGCGACGCGGCCGACGGCGCCGTCAAGGACGGCTTCAAGGTGACCGGCACCGGCACGGCGGTGTTCGACGAGAGCACGCTCGACCCGGCCACCCGCCAGGCCCTGCACCACGACCCGGAGGGCCGGCAGTCCTACCAGGACGCGGCCGACAGGTGGACCAAGGCGATCGCGGCCGGCGTCCAGGCCGCCACCCGCGCCGACCAGCGCATCGCCGCCGCCCTGCGCGGCGCCTCCAAGGCGGGCAACCCGCTGGACACCACCTTCAACGGCCAGGCCGTGGGCGGCGGCGACGCCGGTGACGCCCAGCGCGCCGCCGACCTGGCCACCCACCTGGACGACCTGACCCCGGAGCAACTGGTCCAGCTGCAGGACCTGATGAAGGACAAGGCCGACCACCCCGCCTTCTCCCAGGGCCTGTTGGACCGGCTCGGCCCGGACGGCACGCTCAAGCTCGCCGGGAAGCTCAGCAGCCCCGGCGGCGACAAGAAGGCCGCCTACACCGACCTCCAGGGCGGCCTCACCCACGCGCTGGCCTCCGCCACCCAGGACACCAGTACCGACTTCTACCGGCGCTGGCGCGCGGGCATGGCCAAGGTCGGCTGCGACGCGGACCACAACTACGGCTCCAACACCGAGCCGGTGTACGGGTACCAGGTCCTGACCACGCTGATGGCCAAGGGCGACGCGAAGTACTCGGCCGGGATGCTCGGCGACCTGGCCGACGACATCACCGCGGCGGAGAAGAAGACCCCCGACGCGTGGGCCTACAAGGCCAACCACAACGGCACCGCGCTGGGCGCCGACCCGCTGGACAACGTGCTCGCGGTCATGGGCCGCGAGCCGGACGCCGCCACCGCCTACCTGGACCCGAACTCCGGCGGCGGCAACCAGCACCTGCACTACCTGCTCAAGGACCGCAAGTGGCCCGAGGGCTGGGTCACGTCGATGGCCGGCCCGTTCAAGACGCCCGACCCGCTGGCGCAGAGCGGCCTGGGCGCGGCGCTGGAGGCCGCCACCACCGGCCAGCCGGCCGGCGCCCCGCACACCGGGCACCACACCGAGGCCCAGGCCCGGATCATGCACGACACCGTCACCGCCCTGGACGAGGGCCAGGGCGGCACCAAGGTCAACGCCAACCTGCGCCAGCCGCTGGCCAACGCGCTGGCCGACTACACCAACGACAGCCACGAGATCTTCAACGGCCGCAACTCCCAGTACCTGGACCACGGCAGCACGGTGTGGACCGACGCGAACGGCACGGTGCACATGGGCGTCGGCGAGGACAGCCTGGTGCGGGTGATGCGCGGACTGTCCGACAACCCCGACGCGTACGCCACCCTGCACCAGGCCGAGAGCGCGAAGATCGCCCAGGAGCTGTCCTCGATCGGGCCCAACCCCTCGCAGAACGACATCCAGGACGTGATGAACAAGGGCGCCGCGAGCCTGGGCGTCTACGACGCGATCCGTGCCGACGTCGCCATGGGCCAGCGCGACGACGCCAACCTCCAGGCCGACTGGAAGGCCAAGGTGGCCTACCACGTGGTCGGCGCCCCGCTCACCCCCATCCCGTGGGTCGGCGACAGCGCCCAGCGCCTGGTCGACACCTGGGCCTGGGAGTGGGACAACCAGATGAAGGACCACAACAACAGCGTCGCCAACGCCAAGATCTCCGACACCTACCTGGACGCCAACAACGAGATGACCCACCTGGTCAGCGGCTGGGCCAAGGGCCGCGGCACGGACCCGGACAGCAGCATGATCCACGTCGTCGAGGACGCCTCCCACGACCGCCGCTCCACCAGCGCCACCACCGCGGGCCACTTCCTGGGCCGCGGCAACTCCTGACGCACCGCCAATTCCTGACGCACCGTCAACTCGACTGCGGCCGCCGCCCCCAGGCCTGGGGCGGCGGCCGCAGCGCGTTCTCAGGAGCGGTGGTACTGGACGGGGGTGTGCACCTCGCCGCCCAGCTCGCCGGCCGCGCGGCGGGCCCAGGAGGGGTTGCGCAGCAGCTCGCGGCCGAGCAGGACGGCGTCGGCGCGCCCGGCGGCCAGGATCTCCTGGGCCTGGGCCGGCTCGGTGATCAGGCCGACGGTGGCCACCGGCAGGCCGACCTGGTCGCGCACCGCCTCGGCGAAGGGCACCTGGTAGCCGGGGCCGGCCTCGATCGCGGCGTCGGGCACCAGGCCGCCGGTGGAGACGTCCAGCAGGTCCACGCCGTGCGCCTGGAGCTCCTTGGCCAGGCGGACGGTGTCCTGCGAGGTCCAGCCCTCACGGCCGTCCTGCGGGTTCTCGGTGAGCCAGTCGGTGGCCGAGACGCGGAAGAACAGCGGCAGCTCCTGGGGCCACACCTCGCGCACCGCGTCGACGACCTCCAGCGCGAAGCGGATGCGGCCCTCGAAGGAGCCGCCGTAGGCGTCGGTGCGGCGGTTGGTCTCGGGGGAGAGGAACTGGTGGATCAGGTAGCCGTGGGCGCCGTGGACCTCGACGACCTGGAAGCCCGCCGCCAGGGCGCGCCGCGCGGCGTCGGCGAACTGCCCGACGATCTCGGCGATCTGATCGACCGTCAGCTCCTCGGGGGTGGTGTGCTCGGGCGAGAAGGGCAGCGCGCTGGGGGCGACCGGGGTCCAGCCGTGCTCCTCGTCGGGGCTCAGGGCGCGTCCGCGGTCCACCCAGGTCCGCTCGGTGGAGGCCTTGCGCCCGGCGTGCCCGAGCTGGACGGCCGGGACGGTGCCCTGCGCCTTGAGGAAGTCGGTGATCCGGCGGAACGCCTCGACCTGGGTGTCGTTCCACAGCCCGAGGTCGTACGGGCTGATCCGCCCCTCGGGGCTGACCGCCGTGGCCTCCGTGATGATCAGCCCGGTGCCCCCGGCGGCCCGCGCCGCCTGGTGGGTGTAGTGCCAGTCCGTGGGGGCCCCGGCGGCCTCTCCGGCCGGTGCGGCGCTGTACTGGCACATCGGCGGCATCCAGACCCGGTTGGGAACGGTCAGCTCCCGCAGCGTGTACGGGGTGAAGAGGGTGGTGCTCATGTCGGACTCCCGGTGGGAACGGCAGCGCCAGGACACAGGCGCTTGCTGATGCGCTTTATATGTCCAAACAATAGTTGCACGGGACGATACTTTCAACGGCGGCCGCCCGCCCGGGGGGCCTCAGCCCCCCGACGACGGCGACAGCAGGGCGCGGGCCCGGTCGGCCAGGCCGTCGGCGCCGCAGCGTGAGGCCAGTTCCAGGCCCCGGGTCAGCGCGCTGCGGGCGTCCGGGGCCTGGAACCGGCCGTGCGGCGTCCCGTCCCGGCGGCCCAGCGCCTCACCCAGGTCGACCAGGGCGATCGCGTGCTCGTAGCGGGCCGGTGAGCGCTCCAGGTGCCGGACCGCCTCCGTCAGCAGTTCGGCCGCCGGCGCCGGCTCGTGCACCGCGGCGCACAGCCGCAGGGCGGTGCCCACGGCCGAGTCCGTCCGGGTCTCCCGGGCCCGCCGGACGCCCTCCTCGGCGAGGTCGCGGGCCCGGTCCGGCCGCTCGGGCGCCAGCGCGCGCGCCAGGTGCCCCAGCCACGGCGCCCACACCGTGTTGCGCCACCCCCGCGCGTCCAGGGCCGCCCCGGCGGCGGTCAGCGCCGCGGCCGCGCCCGGTGCGTCGCCCCGGGCCAGCAGCAGGCGGCCGTACAGCGTGCGGGCGTCGGGCAGCACCATCACCGTCGGGTACGGCGGGCCGAAGGAGTGCTTGCGCGCCAGCCGCAGGGCGTCGTCCAGCCGTCCGCGCGCGGCCAGGGTCTCGGCCAGCGCCCCGACCGCGTCCCAGTGCAGCGGGGTGCCCGGGCCGATCCGCGCGGCGGTGCGCAGCGCCCGGCGCAGGTGGTCCTCCGCCTCGGCGAGCGCGCCGCAGCGGAACCGCAGCATGCCGGTCAGCAGGTGGGCGAAACCGAGGTGGCCGCCGCTCCACCCGGCGACCTCGTAGGCGCGCACCGCCTCGGTGAACAGCTCCTCCGCCCGGTCGACCCGGTCGGCGTACAGGTAGCTGAGGCCCAGGATCCCGGGCAGCTCGAAGCCCCAGGTGGTGTTCGTCCAGCCCAGGCTCGCGGGCAGTCGGCCGCCCGGCAGCGCGGACTCGGCCAGTTCGAGCGCCCGCGCCCGGTCGGCGCCGCGCAGGGTCAGGTCCCAGCAGCGCAGCACGGCCACCGCGTGGGCCAGGCCGTCGTGTTCGAACACGCCGCCGCCCGGTGCCGTCGCGCCCGGTGCCGTCGTGTCCGGCGCCGTCGTGCCCGCGGCCGGCGCGCCCGGGGCCGTCGGGTCCGCGCCGAGGGCGGTGAAGGCCAGGCCGACCGCGCCCAGCATCCGGTGGAAGTCCGCCAGCCGCCGCGAGCGGCCGGGGCCGTCCTCGTCCTCGAACCGGAACGCGGCAAACATGAAGTGGGCGACCTCCAGGCGCAGTCGGCCCGGGCCCTGCGGGGTGCGCGAGGCCTCCTCGGCGCACAGCGCGGCGGCCTCGCCGAGCCGGTTGCTGTGGGCGAGGGCCTGGGCGAGCCGGAAGGTCGCGTCCACCCGCAGCTCCGGGCCCAGCCCGTACGGGTCGGCCAGTGCCAGGCGCAGCTGGTTGACCGTGGTCGCCGGGTCGGTGAGCAGGGCCGAGCAGCCGAGTTCGTAGAGCACCGGGGCGCGGTCCCGGTCGGCGGGCGGCTCGCTGATGGCCCGGCGCAGGCAGCGCTGCGCGGCCCCGGGCGCGCCGATGGCCAGGTGCTCGCGGGCCGCCCGGCGCAGCTTGTCGACGATCAGTCCGTCCCCCTCGGGCAGGATCTCCAGCAGGTGCCGGGAGGCCGCCGGCAGGCCGAGGCCGGCGTTCTCGACCTCGACGGCGGCCACGCCGTGCATCCCGGTGCGGGTGGCGGGCGGCATCGACTGGTAGACCGAGGTGGCGACCAGCGGGTGGACGAACTCCAGCCGGCCCGCCGACGTGGTGGTCAGCACCCGGTGCCGGCGCAGTTCCCGGACGGACTGGGCGGCGGCCTCCGGCCCCTGGGCGCAGATCGCGGCGGCGAGTTCGGGCCGGATGTCGGTGTCCAGCACCGACGCCGCCCAGGCGAAGCGCAGCGCGGTGGGCCCCACCCGGTCCAGCCAGTGCCGAAGCGTCATCCCCCGCGCGGTGGCGGCGAGTTCGCGCAGCTGCCCGGTGCTCTCCTCGACCGGGTCGAGCCGCTGGTCGGCGACCTCGCGCAGCAGGGCGGCGGTCTCGTACGGGTTCCCGGCGGTGACCGCCCACACGTGGCGGCAGAAGGCGTCCTCGGCCCGCGCGCCCAGGGCGGCGCGTACCAGGTGCGCGACCGAGGCGGGCTGGAGCGGACGCAGCTCGTGCCGGCGGTCCGCCCGCTCGGCGAGGCCGCGCTGCAGGGCCAGCGCGTCGTCGGGGAACTCGTCGCGGCAGGCGAGCACCAGCAGGGCCGGCAGCTCCCGGGCGCGCACCGCGAACCCGGCCAGCCAGCCGAGCGACTCCGGGTCGGCCCAGTGCAGGTCGTCGACCAGCACGGCGAGCGGCGAACGCAGCTGCACGAGGCGGGTGAGGACGAAGTCCAGTCCGTCGCGCACCCCTTGCGGGTCGAGCTGCCCGCCGGGCGGCAGCAGTCCCGCGGCCGGGCCGACGACGTCCGCCCACGGCCCGAAGACCCGCGCCCGCTCGTCGTCGGACAGGGCCGACAGCACCGGCCGCACCAACTGGCGCACCACGTGGAACGGCTCGTGGCACTGCCGCTGCCCGCCCCGGGCGAACAGCACCGTGCAGCCCGCGCGCCTCGCCGCCCGCCGCGCCTCGGTCAGCACCGCGGTCTTGCCCAGCCCGGCCGCGCCGGTGTAGAGCAGCAGCTCGCCCACGCCGGCGGTGCGGGTGAGCGCCTCGATCGCGCGCTCCGCGGAACGGAGTTCGGCCTCGCGCTCGTGCAACGGCCCGTCACCACCCGCCCCGGCCTTCCCCTCGGCCACCGCCGCCTCCCCTCCGCCCTGACCGGGCCGTCGTCACAGAGCGCCGAGGCTACTGCCGATCGGTCTGCTCCGGTACGAACTTGACAAGCCATCAGATCCGGGCCCCGGAAATCCGCTGGCGCCGGCCCGCCAGGGCGGAGATACTCGCCCGTCGGCGGGGCGGACGAAGGGGGAACGGGCGGGCGTGGAGGTCTTCGAGTGCAGGGCGTGCGGCACCGCGCTGACCGGGCCGCTGACGCGGGTCCCCTACCCGGTCTACGCCGGGCTGCCCTTCGGCAACGGCGTGGCCATGCCCGTCCTGATGGACCCGGGCACCTACGCCGTCGACGGTGACCCGGCCCGCGGGCCCCGCCCGACCGTCATCGCCCCCGGCGACGCCCACGGCACCGCCCTCGTCCAGCGCCGCGAACTCGGCGCCTGCTGCGGCATCGACGGCCGCTACGGCCCCAACGTCACCTGCGCCGGCTGCGGACGCAAGGTCGCCACCAGGATCGACGACTGCTCGCTGTGGCAGGCCACCTGGCTGGAACCCTCCGCGGTGCGCCCCGTCCCGGCCGGCCCCGACGCCCCGATCGCCGACTGGCACACCGTCACCGACCGGTGGTGCGCCACCGACCCGTCGGACGGCGACGGAAACCGGAGCATCCGCTGGGACGTGGAGGCCGCCGTGACCCTGGCCCACCTGGTCCACGCCGCCGACGGCGCGCCCCTGGACCTCGCCACCGGCCCGCTCGCCCAGGCCTTCCGCCCCCTCCTCGCCCAACTGCCGCCCCCCGCCGCCGGCCCGGCCCGCCCCGCCCGGCGCGCGGCCCTGGCCGGACCGGGCCGACCGCTGCCCCACCGCCTGCCCGACATCGCCGTCGTCCCGCGCCACCCCCGTACCGGCGAGTGCTGGCCCCCACCCCCCGGCGTGGCCGCCGTGCCGCTGGCCGCCGAGTTCTGGGCCGCCCTCGCCTTCCGCGACGAACGCGAACTCGCGCCCGCCACCGGCGGCCTGCCTCCGGGAGTCGAACGCGACGACCCCCTCCCGCCCCACCCCCGCTACCCGGGCTACCTCGACCGGCGGGTCCTGCGGGCCGCGCTCGACCGCCTGAACGGCGTCGCCGACACGGCGGACGAGCCATGGTGAGGAGCGACGGCGGCGCCGCCCCGGGAAGGGCCCCCGGGGGCGCCGCCCCCGAGACACCCCGACCCTCAGCGCA
>NZ_JBHZCN010000188.1:0-9304 GCF_042755465.1 Kitasatospora sp. NPDC059160
CTCGTACTGGACGTACTTGGGCGATTCGGGCGTGCGTCCAGGCGGGATGCCCGGCGTCGCGCGCCTGGCAAGATCCGCCGGACAGGCCCTAGCCGGCCGCGGGGACGTCCGCGAGCAGCTTGCGGGCGATGAGCCCGGCCCCGGCCCCGCCCCAGAGGATCGAGTAGTGGTTGGTGTCCGGCACGGGCGAGGCCGGCACCCGTTCCCGGTCCAGCCCGGACAGTCCGATCCGCTGCCGGTCGTAGAGGCCCTGCGGCTCGTCGAGCAGGCCGCGTTCCGCCCAGAGCAGTTCGGCCGGGCAGGGCAGCCGGTGCACGGCCCCGGCCGCCTCACCGTCCAGCAGGACCTGGGCGCCGTCGGTCTGTACGGCCTCCAGGACGCAGGAGGAGCGCAGTTCGGGCTCGGCGCCGACCAGGTCGCGCTGGGTGTAGGCGTCGACGCCGTCGGACCAGCCGCCGCCGAAGGCCGGGTGGCGCTGCCAGAACTCCCAGTAGGCGGCGCGGTCCGGGAAGGTCATCGACAGCCGGGCCAACGCGGGGCCGAGCACCCCGGCCAGGGCGTCCTCCTCGCGGACGCCCTCGGGGAGCGGGAAGCTCAGCGCCCCGTCCACCAGCAGGACCCGGCGGACGAGTCCGGGGTGCCGGACGGCGGCCAGGGCGGTGACCCAGGCGCCCATCGAGTGGCCGACCACCGTGACGGGTCCGGCACCGAGGCCGGTGATCAGCGCGGCCACGTCGTCGGCGTGCCGGGCCAGCCCGTACGGTCCGGCGACCGACCGGCTGGCGCCGCGCCCCCGCAGGTCGGGCGCGAGCAGGGTGACCCGCCCGGCGAGCCGGCGGGCGACCTCGTACCAGGCGAGGCCGTTGGCGGTGATCCCGTGCACCGCCACGACCGTCGGGGCCCCCGGCCGGTCGGCGGGCCAGCGCAGGACGGCCAGGTCCCCGCCGGGTACGGGGACGGTCGACTCCTCGGGCTGCAAGGGGAACTGGCTCACGCGGGAGTACCTCCGGTGGGGCGGGCCGGGCGCCCGCAGGGTGGATGTCGGAACCGTAGGTGTGCGGTGGGACCGGCGACATGTGGCCGGGCGACGCAGCGACGCACCCCGCTGTGGCTCCGGTCGACATACCGCGGGCCCGCCGCCGTCCCCCGGGTGGCCCGGCCCGGCCTCCGCACCCGGGCGGACCGCACCTGGGACGACAACTCCTCTCGGCGGTCCGGCCGTTCGCATACCCGCTGTGGCACCGTCCACTCACCGTCGTGCCGAATTCCCCCGCATTAGCACCATCGCGAGCCACCGTGGCCGGGAATCGTGGCATCTTGACGCCTGAGCAGCGATCGTCGTGTGGAACTGTTGCGATCGGCGTTACGCTCCAGGAGAGTTGAGCAAGCCACGGATCCCGTCACGCCCGGTGGGGAAGCTGGACGGTGCGCCGGGATCCCGCATTCGAAGCCGTCGTGCCGGCCCGCAACCGATCCGGTCGCACACACTCCACGTATCGGGTTCCCGGTACGGGATTCCCGGTATCGCGTTCTGCCCGGGCGGCTCCGGGGCGAGGCGAGCGCCGCCGAGCACAGCAAGCCGCAGAACTCCGGGGGGAGCACGTCATGACCGACCCGTCCACGCGACGGAGGGGTGCCGGAACGGCCCGCGAGGACCGATCGGGCCGAAGCCGCCGCCGGGGCGCGGGGCAGCTCGACGAGGCCGCGCTGCGCACCGAGCCGGTGCCCGAAGCGCCGTACGACTACGGCCATTTCAGCCGTCTGGCGGGCCCGGCCGTCGATCCGGACGAGGACCGGGAGCTCGGTGGCGGCGTGTACCGGCCGGAGCCGGACGGTGCGCGGGCGTCCGCAGCCGCGCAGCCGGGTACGGACGAGGGCGCGCGGCCGGACACCCCGTACCGGGTCCAGTACCGGAGCCTGCTGCGGCACGATCCGCACCGGTTACGGGCCGCCCTGCTGCTGGTGGCGGCCCCGCTGGTGGAGGTGGTCCTGCTGGTCTGGCTGCTGCTGCCGGAGCACTGGCCGGAACGCCCGGACGAGACCGATGTCCTGGTGCTGCTCGGGGACAAGGTGATGATCGGCATCATCGCGGTGGTCGAGCTGTTCCGGCTGGTCAACGTGGTGTCCAACACCCACGCCACCCTGGTGGCCCGGGACCCGATACCGGTGACGCCGGAGTCCGGCACCCGGGTCGCGTTCCTCACCACCTGCGTGCCCGGCAAGGAGCCGCCGGAGATGGTGCGGGCCACGCTGGTGGCGGCACGCGACGTCCGGCACGAAGGACCGTACGACGTCTGGCTGTTGGACGAGGGAAACGATCCTGCAATGCGCGCCCTCTGCACCGAGCTGGGCGTCCACCACTTCACCCGTTCCGGCCGGCCGCACTGGAACCGGCCGAAGGGGCGGTTCCGCGCCCGGTCGAAGCACGGCAACTACAACGCCTGGCTCCAGGCCCACGGCGACGACTACGACTTCTGGGTGTCCGTCGACACCGACCACGTGCCGCTGCCCGACTTCTGCGAGCGGATGCTCGGCTACTTCCGCGATCCGGACGTGGCATTCGTGGTCGGACCTCAGGTGTACGGGAACTACCGCAGCTCGGGTTCGGCCGTCACCAAATTCTCCGAGAGCCAGCAGTACCTCTTCCACGCACTCATCCAGCGCGCCGGAAACCGTTACGGCGCACCGATGTTCGTCGGCACCAACAACGCCGTCCGAATCCACGCGCTCCGGTCGATCGGCGGGTTGTACGACTCCGTCACGGAGGACATGGCGACCGGTCTGGAGTTCCACCGCAACCGGAACCCGGAGACCGGGGAGAACTGGAAGTCCGTGTACACCCCGGACGTCCTCGCCGTCGGCGAGGGCCCGTCCTCCTGGACCGACTTCTTCTCCCAGCAACTGCGCTGGAGCCGCGGCACCTACGAGACCCTGCTCACCCAGTACTGGCGGGTGCTCTGGCGGCTGTCGCCCGGCCGGCTGCTCAACTACACGCTGATGGTGGGCTTCTACCCGATGGCGGCGCTCACCTGGCTGCTCGGCGGGGTGTCCAGCGTGCTCTACCTGGGCTTCGGCGCCTCCGGCGTGCACGTCTCCTCGGAGCTCTGGATGATGCTCTACAGCGACGCCGCCGCGCTCCAGCTCCTGCTCTACACCTGGAACCGCAAGCACAACGTGAGCCCGCACGAGCCGGCCGGATCCTCCGGGGTCGCGGGCATGGTGATGTCGGCACTCTGCGGCCCGGTGTACGCGGCCTCGCTGCTCCAGACGCTGGTGCGCCGCCGCGGCGGCTTCGTGGTGACGCCCAAGGGCCGGGAGGCCAGCGCCGACCGGCTCGGCACCTTCCGCTACCACCTGTTCTGGGCGGTGGTGTTCGGCGGCGCCGTCGCCGCGTCCTTCCACACCGGCTACGACCACGTGGCGATGCGCACCTGGGCCTGCATCGCCCTGGGGCTGACCGTACTGCCGCTGCTGATCTCGGCGGGCGACGCCGTCCGCCGGCTGCGCACCCGGCCCACCGCCACCCTGACCGTGACCGGCGACCCGACGGCGGCCCCCAAGGTCCTGCTGGAGAAGCGCCGCCCGCGCCACGCCCTCGGCCGCACCGGACCGGCGGCAGCAGCAGCAGGGGCAGGGGCAGCGGCACCGGCGCCACCCCGGCCCGACGCGCTCGACAGCCCGACCCTCACCCTCCGAGCGCCCGCGCCCGACGCCGCGACGGTCACGCTCCGCCTCGTCCGGCCCGACGACCCGGCGCCCGACCGCGTCGAGAGGGCCGACCACGTCGAGAGGGCCGACCACGTCGAGAGCCCCGAGAGCGCCGAGAGCACACCCACCCGCTGAGCCGCCCCGCCCCCGACCCGCCCGCCTCCTGAGGGGACCACCCACCGTGAAGATCCACAAGACCGGCCGCACCAAGCGCTTCGCCCTCGGCAGCACCGTCGCGCTGACCGTCGCCGGGATGAACGCCCCGGCCGTCCTCGGCTTCGCCGGCGACCAGTACCACCAGTACGTGATCAACCGCCCCGAGTACAAGGCGCAGTACGGCCACTGGCAGACCCTGTCGCTGCCCGCCGCGTTCCGGGTCAACGCCGTCCACGCCACCCTGCTGCGCACCGGCAAGGTGCTGATCGTGGCCGGTTCCGGCAACGACGAGAAGCAGTTCAACGCGGGCACCTTCAAGAGCCTGCTCTGGGATCCGGCGAAGAACAGCTACAAGTTGATACCCACCCCCGCCGACATGTTCTGCGGCGGCCACGCCTCCCTCCCGGACGGCCGGGTGCTGGTGGCCGGCGGCACCCAGCGGTACGAGAAGCTGGACGGCGCGGTGAAGAAGGCGGCAGGCGTGATGCGGGTGCGCAACGAGAGCCCGGAGCGCGACCGCACCTTCCCCAAGGGCACCGTGTTCGTCGCCCCGAACGGCCGGGAGTACGCCAGCACCGTCCAGGTGACCGTCCCCGCCGCGACCAAGACCGGTGCCGGGAAGCAGACCGTCGTCACGGCCGGCGAGCAGCACGTGTTCGTCGAGGCGGTCGGCGAGGGCCGGGACTACGTGAGCGACTCCCCCGCCCAGTACCGGATCAAGGGGCTGACCGGCGTCGACGCCCACAACCTGTACGGGCAGAGCGAGAAGCTGACCCTGGACAAGCAGGACTACCAGGGCATCCGCTCCGCCTTCGAGTTCAACCCGGACACCGAGCTCTACGAGCAGGTCACCGACATGGCGCACGCCCGCTGGTACCCGACCCTGACCGGGCTGGGCGACGGCCGGGTGGTCACCGTCTCCGGCCTGGACGACACCGGGCTGATCCTCAACGGCAACGACAACGAGGTCTACGACCCCAAGTCCAGGACCTGGGCCAAGGCCCCCGACCGCTACTTCCCGACCTACCCGTCGATCTTCCTGACCGCGAGCGGCAAGCTCTTCTACTCCGGTTCCAACGCGGGCTACGGCCCCGCCGACAAGGGCCGCGAGCCGGGCCTCTGGGACCTCTCGACCAACGGCTTCCGGCCCGTCCCCGGCCTGCGCGACCCGAACCTGACCGAGACCTCCGCCTCGGTGCTGCTGCCGCCCGCGCAGGCCCAGAAGGTCATGGTGCTGGGCGGCGGCGGGGTGGGAGAGTCCCCGCTGTCCACGGCCCGCACGGACATCGTCGACCTGTCCGCGCCCGAGCCCGCCTTCGTCCCGGGCCCGGACCTGCCGGCCGGCGGGACCCGCTACCTCAACAGCGTGGTCCTCCCGGACGACACCGTGTTCACCACCGGCGGCTCCAGCGGCTACCGCGGCCGGGGCGACAGCGACCTGCTCAAGGCCCAGGTGTACCACCCGGACTCCCGGACGTTCAGCACCGCCGCCGAGCCCACCGTCGGCCGCGACTACCACTCCGAGGCGCTGCTGCTGCCGGACGGCCGGGTCGCCGTCCTGGGCTCCAACCCGCTGTTCGCCGACAAGGCCGAGACCCAGCCCGGCGGCTTCGAGCAGCGCATCGAGATCTACACCCCGCCGTACCTGTACCACGGCGACCGCCCCGAGGTGACGGCCGCGCCCGCGGCGGCGAAGCTCGGCGGCACCGTCCGGATCGGCACCGCCCGGCCGGACGCGGTGACCACCGCCAAGCTGATCCGGCCCAGTTCGGTGACCCACGTGACCGACGTCGAGCAGCGCTCGGTCGCGCTGGACATCACCGGACGCACCGCCGACGGGCTCTCGCTCACCCTCCCGGGCAACCCGAACCTGCTGCCGCCCGGCTGGTACATGCTGTTCCTGACGGACGCGGCCGGCACCCCGTCGGTCGCCCGCTGGGTCCAGGTCGGCGGCTGAGCGGACAGCCCGCGCCGGGCGCCGCCGGACCGGGCCGGGCGCGCGGCTCCGCTCAGCGCGCCGCCTGCGCCAGCCCGAGCGCGTACGGCAGCCAGAACTCGCCCGCCCGGGGCTCGCCGCGGCCGCACTCGCCGTCCGACTCCCCCGGGTTCTTGATCCACAGGTAGGCGTCGACCCCGGGCCGCCCGGTCTCGGTGGTCGGCGCCTCGCCGAGGGCCCGGCCGGGCGGGTTGCACCAGGACTCGGCGCCCGCCGAGCCGTTGCCGCTGCGGCTGGTGTCGATGACGAAGTGCTTGCCGCCGAGGGCGGCGGAGAGCCGGTTGCCGTAGTCCGCGTTCCGGTCGGTCGGGTAGAAGTTGGCGACGTTGACGGCGAAGCCGTCCGCCGCCGCGATGCCGGACTTGCGCAGCGCCGCGGCCATCTCGTCCGGGTCCTGGGCCCAGCCCGGGTTGCCCGCGTCCAGGTAGACCCGGACGTTCGGACGCTTCTTCAACTCCTGCACGGCGAAGGCCAGCAGGCCGTACCGCTCGGCGGCCAGGTCGCCCTTGATCCCGCAGGTGTCCAGGGTGTGGGCGACGGCGTCCGGCTCCAGCACCACCCAGGCCTTGCGGTCGCCGAGGGCCCCGGCGACGCCGGTGATCCAGGAACGGTACGCGGCCGCGTCGGCGGCGCCGCCGGCCGAGTACTGGCCGCAGTCCCGGTGCGGGATGTCGTACGCGACGAAGACGGCCGTCCGGCCCGCCTCGGTGGCCCGGCGGCTCACCTGGTCGGCGATCTCCCGGGCGCTCTGTTCACCGAGCCACTGGGAGGAGGGCTGGGCGGCGATCCGCAGCAAGGTGTCGGCCTCGGCCGCACGGCCCTGGCCGCGCAGCGCCGCGACCTGCTGGGCGGCGTTGGTGCGGTCGGAGACGTAGAAGGCCTGCCCGGGAAGCTGGTTGAGGCCCGTGGCGCCGGCCGCCGGAGTCCCGGCGGAGCCTCCGGGGGCCCCGGGCGCTCCGGATGCCCCGGACACCGCGGAGGCTCCGGGTCCGTTCACCCCGCCCCCGCTACCGCACCCGGCGACCGCCAGCAGCGCCAGACCCGCCGCCAGCCCGACCCACCGCATCGCTCCTGCCCGTCCCACCCCGCGCACGTACCGCCCCTCCGAGCCGACTCCCACCCCCGTCGAACCGGTCCGGCGACCGGTCGCCACCAGCTAAGCACACCCGGCCCCGGCCGACGGCCGCCACCGGTGAACGACAAGTGGCCGTGGGCGGACGGGAATCCGAACCCCGCCCGGCCACGGCCGCCTACGGCACGATCGTGCGTCAGCCCTGCTTGAGGTCCGGCACCCGCCAGTCGATCGGCTCGCCGCCGAAGCCGTCCAGCGCCGAGTCGATCTGCGAGAACGGGCGGCTGCCGAAGAACAGCTTGGCGGACAGCGGCGACGGGTGCGCGCCCTGGACCACCACGTGCTTCTCGGTGTCGATCAGCGGCAGCTTCTTCTTGGCGTAGTTGCCCCACAGCACGAAGACCACCGGCTCCTCGCGCTCGCTCACCGCCTTGATCACCGCGTCGGTGAACTTCTCCCAGCCCTTCGCCTTGTGCGAGTTGGCCTCGTGGGCGCGGACCGTGAGCACCGCGTTGAGCAGCAGCACGCCCTGCTCGGCCCAGTGCATCAGGTAGCCGTTGTCGGGGGCCGGGATGCCGAGGTCGGCGTCCAGCTCCTTGAAGATGTTGCGCAGCGAGGGCGGCGTCTTCGTCCCGGGCAGCACCGAGAAGCTCATGCCGTGGGCCTGGCCGTTGTCGTGGTACGGGTCCTGGCCGAGGACCAGCACCCGGACCTTCTCGTACGGAGTGGCCTGCAGCGCGGCGAACTCCTGGCCGCTCGGCGGGAACACCTCGTGCTCCGCGCGCTGGGCCGCCACGAAGGCCGCCAGCTCCGCGAAGTACGGCTTCTCCGTCTCGGCACCGAGCACCGCGCGCCAGGACTCGGGCAGCTCCAGCCCGCCGCCCTCGCCGGCCTCGACCACGCCCGCCTCGACCGTGTCCGTCACGACATCTACCTCCCACACCGCGGCTGCTGCGCCGCCCGCCCTCTTACACCCCGAACGCTACACAGCCCCACCGACAACTCACTCCACGGGCGCCGGGGCGGACACCGTCGCAGCGGCCGAATCCGAAGCAGTGGCCGGGTCCGAGGGGGAGGCCGGGTCCGAGGGGGAGACCGGGGCCGCAGCGCCGCCCGCGGCCGCCCGCCCCACCCGCACGTGCTCCACCCCGTTGAGCGCCACCAGCAGCACGGCCAGCACCACCAGCACCACCAGGGCCGGCAGCCGCACCATCGCGGGCAGCAGCCCCAGCACCACCACCGCCGCGACGATCCGGGTGGTCGAGACCAGCCGGAACATCATCCAGCGGGTGTACCCGAAGGTCAGCAGGTACAGCCCGCAGCCGCCGTAGAGCAGCCCCACCGGTCCGGCGCCGAGCGCCCGCCACGGGTCCGCGACCGTCTCCGCGAAGCCGACCGCGACCCCGATCACCCCGGCCGCCAGGGCCAGGTGCCCGTACTGGAAGACCCGCCGGATCACGTCCCGCCGGGAGTCGGCGACCTCCACGGCGTGCCGCATCGCGTCCGCCGCGAACACGAAGTACTGCCACCACAGCCCGGCCGAGATGGTGAACGCGGCTGCCACGGCGGCCAGTTCGGCCGCGTCCAGCCGGGCCGCGGCGGCCGAGCCGCCGATCCCGACCACCGATTCGCCGAGCGCCACCAGCAGGAACAGCGCGAACCGCTCCGGCATGTGCGACGGGTGGTAGGCCACCTTGGCGAGCCGCCGCCGGAACACCAGCGGTGCGGCCAGGTCGCAGAGCGCGGCCGCCGCCCACAGCACCAGCCGCGGCCCGTCCGGCAGCAGCCCGCCGGCCAGCAGCAGCGGTCCGCTGACCAGCACGCCCGCCCCGTACGGACCGCGCCACACCCCCGGGACGCGCACCAGCAGGAGCAGCAGCACCACCCGGGCCAGCCAGTACGCGGCGCCCAGCAGCACGCCCCGGCCGCCGTACGCGCCCGGGACGGCGAGCGCCATGAACAGGCCGGCCAGTCCGACCAGCAGGATGCCCAGGCGGTCGCGCGGGTTGTCCACGTCGCGGATGTTGGCCTGCACGGTGGTGCCGACCCAGCACCAGTACACCGGCACGAACACCACCAGGGCCCGGACCAGACCGGTCAGGTCGTGCTGGTGGTGCAGCAGTCCGGAGACCTGGGTGATCGCGAAGACGAAGACCAGGTCGAAGTACAGCTCCGCCCAGGTGACCCGCTTCTCCGGCTCCTCCCCGGCCTCGAACTCCCCGGCCGTGCCCCCGGCCGTCGTTTCCCCCGCCGTGCTCATCCGCCCGGTCCTCCCCACGCGTACGGAACGAGCCCCGCCCCCGCGCGCGGCCGGGGCGGGGCGCGCGCCAGCACCCCAGAGGTTATACGAGCTCGACCACGTCCGCGCTCGC
>NZ_JBHZCN010000189.1:0-9260 GCF_042755465.1 Kitasatospora sp. NPDC059160
ACGGAGGTGGCGCAGGTGGGGGTGTCGATGCTGGGGAAGATGTTGAGGACCTTGCGGCGGCCGGCGAAGTCCTGGAGCGAGGTGTCCGCGAGGCCCTCGCCGACCAGCGTGAAGGCGGGGGCCTGGCTGCCGGCGGCGGGCAGTACGCCGCCGATCTCGACCGGGTTCCCCTTGAGCGTGACCTGAGCCATGAAAAGCCTCCTACCAGCGGTGTACGACAGACAACGCCGTCGATCCTACTGCCCGCACCCCGCGCCCGACGCGGGGTGACCGAGGAGCGGACACCCTCCCGCCCGGCGCTGGGGGAGTCGGCCCGGTCCTGGGCCTGAGGCCGGTGGGCGGGGCTGTGCGATGCTGACGGGGCGGCAGACGGCAGACGGCCGGTGGGACAGGGGGAGGGGCGGATGGCCGAGGGCGGCGGGAGCGGGTTCGACGTGGTGCGGCGCGGCTACGAGTGCGCGGAGGTGGACGCCTACCTGGCCCTGGCGCCCTCCCGGCGCCCGGACGCCCCGGGTTTCACCATCGCCCGGCGCGGCTACGACCGGGCGCAGGTCGACCGCGCGCTGGCCGCCGCACCTGCCGCTGCGGTGCCCGTGGACGCGGTCGCCCGGCGCGGGTTCGACCTGGTGAGCTGGGGCTACGGGCGGTCCGAGGTGGATGCCTACCTGGCGTCGGCGTCGGCGTCGGCGTCGGGGGCGGGGCGGCGTGCGGGCGGGCCTCGGTTCCGGCTCGTGCGGCGCGGCTACCACCCCGCGCAGGTCGACCTGGTGGCGGCGGGCGCGGTGCCGGTGTTCGCCACGGCGTGGCGCGGCTACGACCCGGCACAGGTGGACGCCCACCTGGCGCAGGCCGCGCATCGGCGCCCGGCGGCCGCGGTGTTCGCGGTGGTGCCCCGGGGCTACCGGCGTGCGCAGGTGGACGGCTACCTGGGGGCGTACGGTCCGGGCGGCACGGTCGCGCCGTCCTGAGGACCGCCGGGCCGCCCGCCGGGCCGACTGCCGAGCCACCGGCGGTTGTGCGAATTCGGTGACGCATCGTCAGTTCCGCGTGGTCTACTGCGTGCCGGATCGTTCGCGCACAAGTCGCCGCGAGGAGTGGACCGTTCGATGAACGCCGTATGCCCGGGGTGCGCCGCCGGGGAGCACGCCCTGCCCGTGCCCGAGGCCCTGGAGGACGCGGCTGCGGCCGCCGTGGACCCGCCGGCGGCCGCCCACCTGGCCCCGCCGCCCGCGCCGGGGCCGCAGCCCGTACGGGAGAGCGCGGCGGTGGTCGTGCTGGTGGTGGTCGCGGCGCTCTGGCTGCTGGTGGGGGTGCTGGGCATGCTGCACCCGGATCCGGACCTGCATCGACACGACGACGCCTATCGGGCGGGCCACCTGCTGGGCGGCCTGGTCGGCCCGGCGGTGCTGACGGCCGCGGCCCTGCTGGTGCGCACCGTCTCCCGGCGGCGGGGCCGGCGACGGGAGGAGGAGCGACTGCGGGTCCAGCACGCGCGCCGGCAGGACCTGATGCAGCGGTGGCGGCGCGGCTGGTGGTGCCGGCGCTGCCGGGTGGCGTTCTTCCCGTCCGGTGCGCTGCACCCGGGCAGTCCAGCCTCGCCCGCGCTGGCGGCGCAGCACTACCCGGCCTGGGTGCTGGGCGTCGGCGCCCCGGGGACGCGGGGAGAGGACGGCCAGGTGCTCTTGTAGTGGGCCGGGCGCGCGTCGCGCTCGGAAGGGCACATCCCGGCGGAGGCCACCCCGCGACCCCAATCCCCGTGAGGCCCGCGCGGACCGTCCAGGATGCGGCGGGCCTGGCGAGGGGTCAGCGGGCGGAGGACGAGGCATTCGGTGACCAGGTCGTCCATGCCCGCTTCCTGCCACCCGCCGTCCGCACCCGCAGCCGCATCATTCGTGTGCGCGCCGCGGGGCAGGCCTGTTAGCTTGCCCGCCTTGGCTTGCCTGCCGATGGGTGGCGGGCGCCCGGGGAGTGGGGGACGGCGGGTGTCGATGGTGGACTGGTGGCCGGTCCGGGGGAAGGTGTGCTCCCTGGCTTGGGAGGGCGGCGAGTTGATCGATCCGGTCGGCGGTGGTCGGCGGTGGTCGGCGGTGGAGCGCGGACGGGACGGAGCGTCCCGGCCGAGCTGTCGCCGCCGCTTTCGGCCCCGGGTTCGACCGGGCAGTGGTCTCGCCCTCGGGGCGCTACGCCGTCGTCCACGAGGAGCGGGGTACCAGGGGTGTGGTCGTCGGCCTCGACGGACGGGGCGTGCTGCGCGAGCTCGCCCGGGCCGACCACTGCGCCGACGCCTACGACTATCCGGTCGCGCTCGGCGCGCTGCCCGACGGCCGCGAGGTGCTCGTCCACTGCCCCGAAGAGTACAACGTGCTCCAGATCGAGGAGTTGGAGTCCGGACGGCGCCTCACCGGAGGTGCCCGGGAGCCCGTGGACATCTTCCACTCGCGGCCGGCGGTGAGCCCGGACGGCCGGTACCTGCTGGTGACGGGGTGGGTGTGGCACCCCTACGGTGTCGCGGAGGTGTACGACCTCGCGGCGGCGCTCGCCGATCCGGCGGTGCTGGACGGCGACGGGGTTCTCCCGGCGTCCCCCGAGACCGACGCCGAAGTGGTCTCCGGCTGCTGGCTGGACGCCGACCGGTTGGCGATCGCCACAACGGGCGAGCTCGACTACCTGGTCGACGACGGAGCCGACGACGGGGCCGACGAGTCCGGCTGCGCGGCGGCCCCGGCCGCTGGAGCGAACCACCTCGGAGTGTGGTCGATGTCGGCCCGGCGCTGGCTGCACCACAGCCCCTTGGACCACCGCGCCGGCACCCTGCTCGGCCGGGGCGGCTCCGCCCAGGTGGTCTCGCTCCACGGGCACCCCCGCCTGCTCGACGCCGCGACCGGCACCCTGGTCGCCGAGTGGCCCGAGGTGACGCTCACACGGCGGAACGGCAGCTACGGCGCCGAGCACATCCCGACCCCCGTCGCCGCGCTCAGCCCGGACGGCCGCCGCCTCGCCGTCGCCCAGGACAAGGGCATCGCCCTGATCGACCTGCCGGACTGACCTGGCTGACCGGACTGACCGGGCCGGCCGCACGGAGGTGTCGGAGGGCGTGGCTAGCATCCCCGGCATGGGCTACACCACTGACTTCACCGGCCGGGTCGCCGTCACCCCACCGCTCAACCCGGCCGAGATCGCGTACCTGCGGAAGTTCGCCGGCACCCGCCGCATGGACCGTGCCGGCGGCCCCTACTACGTCGACGGGAGCGGCTACGCGGGGCAGGGCCGCGACGCCGACATCCGCGACTTCGACAAGCCCCCGGCGGGTCAGCCCGGCCTCTGGTGCCGCTGGGTGCCGACGGCGGACGGTTCGGCGATCGAGTGGAGCCAGGTGGAGAAGTTCTACGACGCGCCCGAGTGGATGACCTATCTGATCGACCACTTCTTGAAGCCCCGCGCCCATGCCCAAGGCACGCCCGGTTTCGAGGAGTTCACGTTCGACCACGTGGCCGACGGCACGATCGACGCACAGGGGGAGGAGCCCTGGGACACCTGGCAGCTCCTGGTGCGCGGCAACGAGGTCTCCGTCTCCGCGGCCGAACTCCCGGACCCGGCCTGGCTGTGCGGGGGGTGCCGGGAGCCCGTCGCCGACGAGGACGCCGGGTGCTGCCCGGGCGCGGAGCCGATGCCGGTGTTCCCGGAGCCGTGACGTCCGGGGCACCCGGGCGTCCCTCGCCCCCGCCGCGCTGCGCGCCCGCCCGGGTGGCAGCCCTCAGCTGTACGGGCTCCAGCGCCCGAAGCGGGCCAGCAGGTGGCGGGCGCCGTCCTCGTCCGGGCCGAGTGCGGCGGCCGTCGCCGCGAGGCCCAGGTCCCGCCGGGCGTCGTGGGCGGGCCAGTACGCGGTCCGCTCCGCGGTCACCTCCAGCAACCGGGCGGCCCGCAGCGCCGCCTACGGGGAGTTCTGCGCCAGCTTCTCGATGGCCTCGCCCAGGCCCTGCAGCACCTCGGCGAGGTCCTCGGGCAGGGCCACGGCCGACTTCTCGACCTCGACGGTGTGCTGGTCCCACTCCTGCTCGCAGGTGTCCGCCGGCTCCGCGGCCGCTTCGCCGAGCCGCTGTTCCCCGATCTGCCCCCAGTCGAGCGGGTGCTCGGGGCCGGACCAGCCGCAGGAGCACACGGCGCGCAAGGCGTGCGCGCGCGGGGCGAGGCGTGAGTGCCCGTCGTACACGGTCCACTGCGCGGTGGTCAGTCCGGCCCCGTGCTCCGTCATCATGATGTACGCGGGTTTCGGCACGGTCCCGTCGGCGAGGAGCACGCCGACCGACCCGGTGTGCGAGGCCCCGAACTCGTCCGTCGTCCATGTCTCTTGCTTGACCACGACGAGCCTGCCTCTCCAGTGGTCCGCCTACGCGGAACGCCCGCCCCCGGGCGCGGCACCGACGATCCCGCAGCAGGGGCTCACGGACCACCGAAACCGCGAAACGCCGCCCATCCGTGTCACCTTCGGGGACACTCCCCGCGGGAACGGTCGGCCGGCTGCCTACAGCGCGCGTTCGGAGCAGAAGGTCGACAGCGAAGGCGGCTGGCACAAGAATGCCAACGCGGCGGAGAGCCCGAAGACCACAGTGAGGTTCGATGAAGCCGATACGGATCTACCCGAAGTACCAGCGGTTGTTCCTCGTGGCGGGCGGGCTGGTGTTCCTTTCAATCGCGGTCGCCGGTGTGATCATCACCCCGATCGGTTCCAAGGTGTTCTACTCGTTCGTGCTGGTGTTCTCGGTGGTCTGGTGTCACCAGGGTGCCCGGCTGGGACTGGTCATCGGGCCCCAGGGCATCGTCGAGCGCTCGATGGGACGTCCGAACCGCATCTCCTGGCAGGACATCGAGGACGTCAGGGTCGAGGGCGGGACGAACGCCGGGGTGGCCGCAGTCGTGATGATCGCGCTGACCGTCCGCGGTGGTGACGTCCTGCTGCTGCGGGGAACGGCGCGGTACGACCGGAAGGGCGTCGAGCAGACCCGCCGTCGGATCCTTGCCATGCGGGCCGCCGCCCTGGGAACTCCGGTGGAATCGTAGGGCTTTCAGAGTCCGGGAAACGGCCACAGGCCGTCCGGGAAGCGATCTCCCACCCGCGTCGCATGTTGCGCCCACTCCTCTCCTGAACCCCGGGCTTGTTGCTGGCCTCGGGCGGGTTCGGTGACTGCGGCTCGGGCGGCGGGACCTCCAAGACCCCCGACCGGGTAAAGCTGAGGCGGGGCGGTGCACCGTGCCGGTACGATCCTGCTCGCCGCGCACACAGGTGCGGGGGCGGGGGGATCGGGGCGAGGTGTGTCCGCGCCGCCTTCGTGCCTTCACGCCTTCGTGTCTTGTGCCTTCTTCGGTGCCCGGTGCCCGGTGCCCGGTGCCCGCTCACGGGCCGCTCGGTGCGGGTGAGCGGCGCCTCTCCCCGTCCCGCTAGGAAAGCAGTTCATGGTCTTCTCGCTTGTGGTGCTCGTGGTGCTCGTGGTGCTCGTCGCCGTCGTGGGCAAAGTGATCGTCTCGCAGCGCGCCCGGGAACGGCGGAGCCTCCTGGAGACCAAGCTGTGGCGCAGGCTGGCCCCGCGCGAGCAGCTCGTGGTCAAGGGGGACGAGCCGTCCGCGGAGTTGGCGGCCGTGCTCGATGGGGCCGGGGGCGGTGACTGGCGGGCGGCGGCGAAGTACCTGGCCGAAGCCGAAGCCGAAGCCGAAGCCGGAGCCGACAGTGGTGCTGACAGCCGCGCCAACCGGCGCTGGATGCGGATGGAGCCGCTCAGCACGGCGGCCTCCAAGGAGGACCACTGGCTGCGGCGGTGGCGCGAGGAGGAGCCGCGCGACGCGGCGGCCGCCCTGCTGCAGACCGACGCACTGGTGCAGCTCGCCTGGGAGATCCGCACCGGCAGGTACGCCTCCGAGGTGACCAGGGAGCAGGCCCGCGGGTTCCACCGCGTACTGGGGGAGGCGGAGCAGGCCGCGCGGGAGGCCGTCGAGCTGGCTCCGGCCGAGGACCCCAATCCCTGGGTGGCGCAGATCGCGATCGCCATGGGACTGGGCCGGTCGAACGAGGACTTCCGTCAGCTGTGGGCCGAGGTGACGGCCCGTGACCCGCACCACCTGCGGGCGCACGAGGGCGCGCTGCAGTACTGGTGCGCCAAGTGGCACGGCAGCAACGAGCTGATGCACGCCTTCGTCGACGCCGCGCTCGCCGACGCACCGGCCGGCAGCCTGCTGACCAGCCTGCGGGTGCGGGCGCTCTTCGAGCAGTACACCCGCGACAGCGCCGGGGCGGCCGCCTACCGGACGCCGGAGTTCACCGCGGCCGTGGACGCCCTGCTGGCCGATCTGGAGCAGGCCGATCCGGCGCACCCGCAGCTCCAGGCCGCCCGGGGTTGGGCCGCCTGGTCACTGGTCATGAACGCCCGGGTGGCGCACGCCTTCGAGATGTTCGAGGTGATGGGCCGTGAGGTGGCCGGCCCCTGGAGCGCCTACGAGGACCCGCAGACGGCCTTCCACCGGATGCGCACGATCGCCGTGGACGCGATCGCCCGGGCGACGGTCTGACCTGCACCGGTCGGGCACCGGTCGGGCGCCGGTCGGGCGCCGGTCGGGCGCCGGTCGGGCGCCGGTCGGGCGCCGGTCAGTGTCCTGCCGACACCGACCGTCCGATCGGCCAACGCGGTCCGTCCGGGCCGCCCTGCCACGCCCACTGGGAGTCGGGGGTGACGGTGATGCCGTAGTCGTACCGGTCCGGGCGGCCGAGCTCCTCCCACGCGGACCGGGCGGCCGTCACCTCGTCGCCGATGCGGCGCGGCCCGCCCTGGTACAGCATCACGGAGCCGTCGCCGCGCGCGGTGAACGCGGCCCACGACCGGTCGCCGTCGTGGACCCAGGCGTTGACGCCGTCCTCGTCCCGGCCGGTGAGCAGTGCCGCGTCCGGTACGGCCACGCGCAGGGCGAAGCGCAGGTCCCAGTCGTTCTCCAACGCGCCCAGGTCGTACGCCGGGAGCAGGCGCTCCGCGTCCGGTTCGGCCGTGCCGCCGCGCACCGCGCTGTAGGCGGCGTGGCCGGCGGGTGCCGGGGTGGGGGCGGTGCGGTCGGCCATGAACTGGGCGAGGCCCTGGACCCAGCCGGTCGCGCTCCTGCCGTCGTCGGCGACGACGAGGGCGACGTGCCCCAACAGGCCCCAGGGGTAGACGATCCGGCCGCCCGGCCGTACCGCCTCCACCCAGGCCCACGGGACGGCCTCCACCGCGTAGGTGGCGTGGATCCGGTCGACGGGCATCCCGCCGGGCGCCCCGCCGCCGGTCGCGTTGCCGGTCACCACCTCGACGGAAAGACCGGCGTCCGCCAGACGGCGGCGGGCGGCGGCGGCCAGGTGCTCGTCCACCTCGCTGGAGACCACCAGCCCGGGACCGGCCCGCCACGCGGCCAGCGCCGCCGTCCACCCCTGCCCGGTGCCGATGTCCCACACCCGGTGGCCGGGTTCCAGGCGGAGGCTGTCCAGCATGTCCGCCACGACGGACGGCGCGGACAGCGACGAGGACGGCAGCGACGGCGCCGACAGGCTGCTGCCGACCTGGGTGACGGCCGCGTCGTGGACGCCGGCGAACAGCTCGTCCGCCCACCCGCGCCGGTCCGTCGTACGGTCGAGCGGCACATAGGCCCGGCCGTCCCAGCGCCACAGCCGGTCCGGCGCGAACCGGTCGCGCGGCACCGCCGCCATGGCCTCGCGCACCCACGGGGACGCGGTCGGCCACGCCCCGTCGCGCTCCATCACCGCGTCCAGGTGCGCCCGGCGACCCGCCAGGTCCTCGTCGTCCGTCACCGTGCGCTACTTGCGGCGCGTGCCGGTGCCCGGCGGCGGGGGCGGGACCTGCCCGTCGTTGTTCCCGGGCGGCGGGGTGCCCGTTCCGGGGTCCGGCGCCGGCTTCTCGTGCTTGCCCATGCGGGTTCCCTTCGGTCGCGTAGGGGACACGGTCGGCCGCTCATCCTCGCCCACCCCGGTGCCGCACGGTAGTGGGCGCGCGGGAGCGCCCACGGGGCGCGCGCCGCGGCGCCGCGCCCGCCACGGGCCCGGCGTCCGGTTCCGGTTCCGGTCAGAAGGACCGGAAGATGCCGTCCGGGTCGTCCTGCGCGGCCCTGGCGAACTCCTCGAAGCCCATGTTGGCGATGCTCAGGTTCGCGTGGATCTCGTGGACGCCGGTCGGGAGGGTGCGGAAGGAACGGCCGTACCTGGTCGTCAGGGCGTAATCCCCGTCCTCACGCCGGACGGCGGTGACCGCGAGAAGCGTGCGGGGCGCGGACCGCATCGTCGTGCGGTCGGCGAGGAAGACGACGCTCGGGTGCTCGCCGGAGCGGACCTCCGCTGCCACCTCGTCGGCAGTCGCGTCCGCCCAGGCGGGGTCGTCGACGAAGTGGACGAGCGACTCGTAGCACCGGTCTCCCCAGGGCTTGCCCAGTTCCGTCACCACCGCCCGCCAGCCGGCCTCGTCGTGGTAGTCGGTGCGGATGACCAGGGCGTCGAATCCGCCGTGGTCGGCGACACCGGGCAACGTCCTCATGGGGGGCTCCCTCCCTCGGAGCCGACCGCCGATCCGCGGTCGGGACAGCTCCGTACGGTCCAGTCTCCCGCGGAGCACCGACAGCAAGGGCAGACGGCCCGCGGAGGGAGTGTGCTTCAACCGGGCCCGAGCTCCGGTAAGGTCAACACCCCTCAACTACAGGATGATTGACGGTGATGCACGTGCAGAGGTACGGCCGAACCGAGCTCGAATGGGACGAGTTGACCGAGGCCGGTTGCGACTACCTGGCCGAGGTCGCCAGAGGCGGCGGCATGACGACCTACACCAAGTTGAACGCGGCTCTGGTGGAGCGGACGGGGCAGCCCGGATTCGACTTCTCGCAGGCCGGGCACCGGGCGGCCGTCGGCCACCTGCTGGGCCTCGTCACGGCAGCCGGCCGTACCGGGAAGGAGCCGATGCTCTCCGCGCTGGTCCAGTACGAAGGGCTGAACGACGCCGGCCCCGGGTTCTACCGCCTGGCGCAGGAACTCGGGCTCCTGTCGCTCGGCGCTTCGAAGGCGGAGAAGGAGAAGTTCTGGACCGACCAGGTGCGAGCCCTGTACGCCGTGCACCCCCGTGCCACCGGCCCGGCCGCCGGCGGGAAGTACTAGTGTCCTGAGTCCTTGATCCGTCGTTGGTCAGTGCATGGGACGTCCTGGGCCGAGGCTGGCCGAGCTGGTGTTGTCGGATCACGAGCGGCAG